>JAYNJY010000041.1:8483-16201 GCA_038110665.1 Rhodospirillaceae bacterium
GCATCGGCGCCTACCTGTTCGCCACCGCCGAGGGCCGCTACGTGGCGCACAACATCTTCCTCGACGGCAATACCTGGAAGTCGAGCCGCAGCGTCGACCGCGAGCCCTGGGTCGGGCGGTTCAGCTTCGGCGTGGCGTTCGAGTTCGGGCGCTATCGTATCGCCTATACCAACGCCATCGTCACCGAGGAGTTCCGCGGCCAGGACCGCCCGAGCCGCTTCGGTGCCATCTCGGCGTAGTTCCAGGCATTCTTCTGAGGTTCCGGCGGCAGGGTAAAATTGATGTTTACGTAAACGTCAATTAAATTGATGGGTGGTTGCGGCGGTCCGCTTTGGCCTACAATTGCCGTCCATAATCAATCGACCGGCGTACCAAGCGCCGGCAGACAGGCGAGGCAGACCGATGTTTCTATCCGGAGACGGTTACCGCGAGTCCCTGCGCGCGTTGAAGCCGCGTGTCTTCGTCGACGGCGAGCGCATCGAGAGTGTCGCCGACGCGCCTGTGCTCGCGCCCGGCGTCAACGCCGTCGCGCTGACCTACGACTTCGCGCTGATCGACGCCTACCGGCCGTTGATGGTGGCGACCAGCCACACGTCGGGTCGCGAGGTCAACCGCATGGCGCATCTCGACCGCACGCCGCAGGACCTGATCAACAAGCTGGAGGCGGTGCGGTTGCTCTGCCGCGAGGGCGGCTGCGTACAGCGCTATCTGATCCACGACGCCTTCGCCGCGCTCTACCAGGTGACCCACCTGATGGCGGCCGAGGACGGCGGCGAGGAACACAAGCGTTTCCTCGACTACATGCACCGCGTCCAGGACGACGATCTTGCCATCGGCATCGCCATGACCGACGGCAAGGGCGACCGTTCGCTCAGGCCGCACCAGCAATGGAACCAGGACGCCTACGTCCGCATCGTCGAGCGCCGCGCCGACGGCATCGTCATCCGCGGCGTCAAGGCGATCGTCACCGGCGCGCCTTACATGCACGAATTCCTGGTCATGCCATGCCGGAACATGACCGAGGCCGACGCCGATTTCGCCGTCTGCTGCGCGGTCCCGGCCGACGCGCCGGGCGTCACCATCTCGGCCCGGCCGGCCGGCCGGCCGGGCAGGGACGCGGCCAAGTTCTCCGGCCGCTACGGCCAGTCGACCGGCGTCGTCATGTTCGACGCCGTGTTCGTGCCCTGGGACCGGGTCTTCCTCGACGGCGGCCGGAACGACCATTGGCGCCACTCGCACCTGCTGACGCGCACCTACGCCACCCACCACCGCCACAGTTGCATCGGCGCGCGCGCCGGTTTCGGCGATCTCCTGATCGGTGCCGGCGTGCTGATGAGCCAGGCCAACGGCCTGAAGCCTGAAACCACGCCGCACCTCCGCGACCGCATGGTCGAACTGATCAAGATCGTCGAGGGCTTCTATGCCTGCGGCGTCGCCGCCAGCGTTTACGGCTTCCAGGATCCGTCCGGCATCTTCCAGCCCGACGGCGTCTTCGCCAACGTCGGCAAGCTGCTGCTGGCGACCCAGATCTACGACATGCACCGGCTCGCGCACGAGGTCTCGGGCGGCCTGATCGTGACCTTGCCCGGTCCCGACGAGGACCACAACCCGGAGACCGGCGGCGACCTGGCCGCCATGCTGCAGACCCGCGCCGACGTGCCGCACGAAAAGCGCATGGCGGTGGCGCGGCTGATGGAGGACCTGACGGCGTCGGACGAGGCCGGCTGGTATTCGGTGATCTCGCTGCACGGCGGCGGTTCGCCGGAAGCCATGAAGCGCGAGATCTATCGCTACTACCCGATCGAGGAGCGCGTCGAGGTGGTCAGGAAGCTTTTGGATCGCGGCGTCATGGCCGCGGACGGCAAGGACGTGAGCCGCGACCGCCAGCCCGGCCGCTGTTGTCCGGTCGGCTGCCAGGTGCCGGAAACGCCGAAGCTCGACTTCGATCCCGAGCCGGCCAAGCTGGCTTCGGGTGTGGCGCGCAAGCCCGCGGCGAAATAGCGGGGCCATGGCATGACCCGCGTCACCTGGTACTACGATTTCATCTCGCCTTTCGCCTATCTGCAATCGGCGAGGCTCGGCCCGTTCGCAGGGCAGGTCGAACTCGAATGCGTGCCGGTGCTGTTCGCCGGGCTCCTCGACCACTGGGGCCAGAAGGGGCCGGCCGAGGTCGCGCCGAAGAAGGTGTTCGCCTTTCGCCAATGCCTGTGGCGGGCCAGGCGCGACGGCATCGCGCTCAAGCCGCCGCCGAACCACCCATTCAACCCGCTGCGGGCGCTGCGCCTCGCGATTGCTTTGGGCGCTGGCCTCGACGTGGTGCAGAAAATCTACGCCTGCATCTGGGTCGACGGGTGCCTGCCCGACGACGAAGCCGGCTGGGCCGCCATGCAAAAAGCACTCGGTGTCGACGACGGCGATGCGCTGATCGCCCGGCCGGGGGTCAAGCAGGCGTTGCTCGACAACGGTGCTAGGGCCTTGTCGGCAGGCGTCTTCGGCGTACCGACGCTGGCCATCGCCGGTGAAATGTTCTGGGGCGACGACGCGCTCGAGATGGCGCAAACTTTCCTTGCCGACCCGACGATCTTCGACGATGAAGAGATGCGGCGTATCGGCGCACTCGCGCCTTCCGCCGTCAGACGGACCAAATAGCTTCAGGAGCGGCCCATGCTGCAAACGGTACGTGCCCGCCGAGGCATGGTAACCGCGCCCCATCATCTCGCGGCGCGGGCAGGGCTTCGCGTGCTCGAGGACGGCGGCAACGCGATCGAGGCGATGATCGCCGCCGCCAGCACCATCGCCGTCGTCTATCCGCACATGAACGGCCTCGGCGGCGACAATTTCTGGCTGGCGCATGCGCCGGGCCGTGACGTCGTCGGCATCGACGCCTGCGGCGCCGCCGCCGGCCTCGCCGATCCGGACGCCTACACTGCCGCCGGCATGCACGCGATTCCGACGCGCGGGCCGTTGGCCGCGCTCACCGTCGCCGGCGCGGTATCCGGCTGGCAACGGGCCTATGAGCTGAGCCGGTCGCAATGGGGCGGCAAGCTGCCGCTGGCCAGGCTGCTGGAGGATGCCGCCTTCTACGCCCGGGACGGTATCGGCGTGACCCGCACCCAGGCCGAGAACACCCGGACCAAGCGCACCGAGCTTGCCGAAGTGCCGGGTTTCGCCGAGACTTATTTGGTCGACGGCCGGCTGCCGTTGGAAGGCGTGCTGTTCCGCCAGCCACGCCTGGCGGCGACGCTCGAACACCTCGCCGGCGCCGGCCTCGACGACTTCTACCGCGGCGACCTGGCGCGGTCCCTGGCGCGCGACCTGGAGGCCGCCGGCACGCCGTTGCGCCTCGCCGATCTCGAACGCCACCAGGCGCTCGACGTCGAGCCGCTGGCCCTCCACGTCGCCGGCCACCGCGTCTTCAACATGCCGCCGCCGACGCAGGGTCTGGCTTCGCTGATATTGCTCGGCGTCTACGCGCGCCTCGGTGTCACGGATGCGGAGCGCTTCGATTTCGCGCACGGCCTGATTGAGGCGACCAAGCGCGCGTTCCGCGTGCGCGACGCGCATGTCACCGACCCGGCTTACATGACGGTCGATCCCACGTCGTTCCTCACGAACGATGCCCTCGACGCCATGGCCGCCGACATCGACCGCGAACAGGCACTGCCCTGGCCCGAACCGGCCAAGGGCGGCGACACGGTGTGGCTCGGCGCCATTGATGGCGAGGGCCGCGCCGTCAGCTTCATCCAGAGCCTTTATTGGGAGTTCGGCTCCGGCACCGTCTTGGCCGAGAGCGGCCTGGTCTGGCAGAACCGCGGCGTCAGCTTCGCCCTCGCCGAGGGCCACCACAACCGCCTGCAACCGCATCGCCGCCCGTTCCACACCATTCAGCCGGCCCTGGCCAGGCTTAGCGACGGCCGGGTGATGGCCTACGGCACCATGGGCGGCGAGGGCCAGCCGCAGACCCAGGCCATGGTGTTCGCCCGCCACGTGCTGCACGGCCAGGGCCTGCAGCAGGCGGTGACGCAGCCGCGCTGGCTTCTGGGCCGGACCTGGGGCGCGGCGACGGCCGGTCTCAGGATCGAAAACCGGCTCGATGCGGCGGTAGTGGAAAAACTCCGCGCCGCCGGGCATGATCTCGACGTCGTCGGCGCCTTCGACGAGGTGATGGGTCATGCCGGCGCGTTGGTGTATCATCCGGACGGTCTGATCGAGGGCGCCGCCGATCCGCGCGGCGACGGTCAGGCCGCCGGATACTGATTTCGGATCCGTCAGAACAAACACTCGAACCTTCGCAGGAGGCAATCGTCATGGGTCTTCGTTTCGTTAAATTCGCCGCGCTCGCCATGGTGCTGGCGACCGGTTTCGTCGGCGCGGGCGCCGAGGCCAAGGTCAAGGGCCAGAAAGCCACCTATAAGGTCGGCGACCAGGAGTTCACCGGCTATCTCGCCTACGATGACGCCACGGGCGGCAAGCGTCCGGGCGTCGTCGTCGTGCACGAATGGTGGGGTCACGACGCCTACGCGCGCCGCCGCGCCGAAGTGCTCGCCGCCAACGGCTACACCGCCATCGCGCTCGACATGTACGGCACCGGCAAGCATGCCGACCATCCGAAAGACGCCAAGGCGTTCATGATGGAGGCGGTCAAGTCGGCCGACGTGATGCAGGCCCGCTTCCGCGCCGCCTACGACCTGCTGAAGAAACAGGACACCGTCGATGGCTCCAAGATCGCCGCCATCGGCTACTGCTTCGGCGGCAAGGTGGTGCTCGATATGGCGCGCATGGGCGTCGACCTCAAGGGCGTCGCCAGCTTCCACGGCAATCTGACGCCGGCGGTCAAGGCCAAGCGCGGCGTGACCATGGCCAAGGTGCGCGTCTTCAACGGCGCCGACGACGGCCTCGTCAAGTCCGAGGCGATTTCAGCCTTGCGCGCCGAGATGGCCCGCGCCGGCGTCGATTACCAGATCGTCAACTATCCGGGCGCGGTGCACAGCTTCACCAACCCGGGCGCCACCGAGAAGGGTAAGAAGTTCAAGATGCCGCTCGCCTACAACGCCGCCGCTGACGGCGATTCGTGGCAGAAGACGCTGGTCTTCTTCGAGGAAATCTTCAGCAACTGAGCCGATCCGTCGGCCCGGCGTGCGCTCAGCCGCAGCGCACGCCGGTACCGCCGAGCCCGCAGTATCCGAGCGGATTGCGGCCGAGATACTGCTGGTGATAGGTCTCGGCGAAATAGAACTCCGGCGCTTCCTTGATTTCCGTGGTGACGTCGCCGAAGCGCGCGTCCTTGAGCTTGGCGCCGTAGGCCTTGCGGCTCGCTTCCGCCGCCTTCAACTGCTCCAGCCCGTAGCAATAGATGCCGGAACGGTACTGGGTTCCGACGTCGTTGCCCTGGCGCATGCCCTGGGTCGGGTCGTGGCCTTCCCAGAACACGGCGAGCAGTTTCTCGTAGCTGACGAGCGCCGGGTCGAATACCACCAGTACGACCTCGTTGTGGCCGGTGCGGCCGGAGCACACCTCCTCGTAGGTCGGGTTGAGCGTGAGGCCGGCGGCGTAACCGACGGCGGTGACCCACACGCCCGGCGTCTTCCAGAACATGCGCTCCGCGCCCCAGAAGCAACCGAGCCCGAACATGGCTTTCTGGTAGCCTTCCGGGTAGGGCGGTGTCAGCGGCCGGCCGTTGACGAAATGCGGTTCGGTCACCGGAATCGGCGTGGATCGGCCGGGCAACGCCGTCTTGGGGTCGGGCATCTCGGCCTTGCGGCTGGAAAAGTTGAAGAACATCGCCTCTCTCCCGGTCCTGGTTGAAGCTCTCGGCCCGCATGATATGACCCCATCCGGCCCGAATTCCAGCCGGGCATTGATGAAATCTTGGTGATCAGGCAAATAGGCTGCGCAAAACCGCCACCGGGACTATATTATTGCTGTCATGACTAAATCCACCACCCGTACCGGAACGCCGCGGCCCGTCGTGCTCTGCATCCTCGACGGTTGGGGCGAGCGAAGCGAGCGCGACAACAACTCCGTCGCCCTCGCCAATACCCCCAACTGGGACCGCTTCCAGGACGCCTATCCGAAGGCGCTGCTCAAGTCGTGCGCGCTCGACGTCGGCCTGCCCGAAGGCCAGATGGGCAATTCCGAGGTCGGCCACATGAACCTGGGCGCCGGGCGCGTGGTCATGCAGGACCTGCCCAAGATCGACGCCGCGCTCGCCGACGGCAGCCTCGCCGCCAATCCGGAGCTAGCGAAATTCGTATCCGTGCTGAAGCGGAGCGGCGGCGCTTGCCACATGCTCGGCCTCATGTCGCCGGGCGGCGTGCATTCGCACCAGGACCACATGGCGAAGATTTGCGCGATGATCGCCGGCGCCGGCGTGCCAGTGCGCGTGCATGCCTTCCTCGACGGCCGCGACACGCCGCCGAAGTCGGGTCGCGCCGCCATGGCCAAGTTCCTGGACGATATCGCCGGCCTCGACGACTGCCGCGTCGCCACCATGAGCGGGCGCTATTACGCCATGGACCGCGACAAGCGCTGGGACCGTGTCGAGAGGGCGTTCCGTACGCTCGCCGCTGGCGAGGGCGGCCGCGCCGCCGCGCCGCTCGCCGCCATCGACGCGAGCTACGCCGTCGACAAAACCGATGAGTTCATGTTGCCCGTCGCGATCGGCGATTACGCCGGCATGGCTGACGGCGACGGCCTGATGATGGCCAACTTCCGCGCCGACCGGGCGCGCGAAATCCTGGCCGCCCTGGCCGATCCGGATTTCGACGGCTTCGCGCGCGCGCGCGTGCCGGCCTTCGCCGCGCGTCTCGGCCTGGTCGAGTACTCGACAGCGCTCAACGCGCTCTTCCCGGCCCTGTTCCCGTCCGAGGAACTGACCGGCATCCTCGGCGAGATCATTTCCGCGGCCGGCTTGACGCAGCTCCGTATCGCCGAGACCGAGAAGTACGCGCACGTCACGTTCTTCCTCAACGGCGGCCGCGAGGCCGAGTTCGCCGGCGAGGAGCGCATCCTGGTGCCGTCGCCCAAGGTCGCCACTTACGACCTGCAACCCGAAATGTCGGCAGAGGAAGTCACCGACAAGCTGGTGGCGGCGATCCGCTCCGGCAAGTTCGACCTGATCGTCGTCAACTACGCCAACGGCGACATGGTCGGCCATACCGGCATTCTCGCCGCCGCGATCAAGGCCGCCGAGACCGTCGATCTCTGCCTTGGCCGGCTCGAGGCCGCGGTTAAGGTGGCCGGCGGCGTCATGCTGGTCACCGCCGACCATGGCAACCTCGAGGAGATGACCGACCCCGCAAGCGGCGAGGCGCACACCCAGCACACCCTCAATCCGGTGCCGGCCTTCCTGGTTAATGCGCCGGCCGACGTCGCCGGGCTCGCCGATGGCCGGCTCTCCGACGTGGCGCCGACACTGCTCAGGCTGATGCGGCTGGAGCAGCCCAAGACGATGACCGGTACGTCTCTGTTGCGGGCGGAGGCTCAGGCCACCGCCGCCGCCGAATAGCATGGCGCCGGCCGCGCTACTGCACCGTCTCGTTTTTCCGATCCTGCTATTCGCCGTTGCCGGTCTGCCCATCGGCCCGGTTGCGGCGCAAACCCCGGAGCGCGGCGCCGCGCCACCGCCGCCCAGCGCGGCCGATCAGCTTCGCGCCGCGCAGAAGAAGCTCGTCGTCGCGCGCGGCAGGGCGGCCGCGCTGCAGAAGTAGGGCGAGGAA
>JAYNJY010000042.1:0-16052 GCA_038110665.1 Rhodospirillaceae bacterium
GAGAGATCGAGCACGCCGAGGATAATCTTCTTCTCCGGCAGCGTCTCCAGTACCGAACAGTCGAGGTTCGATTGCGCCGTCTCGATCGAGATGTCGTGCACCGAACAACCGGCCAACTGCGGCAGGAAGGAATAGCCCTCGGGCCGTTCGTGGATGATGGCGGCGTAGCCGAAGCAGATGTGCACCGCCGTCTCGCCGGTAACGCCTTCGAGCGCGCGGTTGAGGGCGGCGAGGCCGTACTGGCCGGCCTTCTCGGGCCGCGCCTGCATGTAGGGCTCGTCCAATTGCACCACATCGGCGCCGGCGGCGAACAGGTCCTTGACCTCGGCGTTGACAGCGGCGGCGTAGTCCATGGCCATCTCCGCCTCGTCCTCGTAGAAGTCGTTCTGCGCCTGCTGGCTCATGGTGAACGGGCCGGGCACGGTGATCTTGATCTTGCGGTCGGTATTGGCGCGCAGGAATTTCACGTCATCGACCTCGACCGGGCGCATGCGCGTGATCTTGCTGACCACGCGCGGCACCGGGTTGGGGTGGCCCGAGCGGTCGAGCGCGGTGCCGGGGTTGTCGATGTCGACGCCGGCGAGCGCGGTGGCGAAGCGGTTGGAATAGCTCTCGCGGCGCATTTCGCCGTCGGTGATGATGTCGAGCCCGGCGCGCTCCTGATCGCGGATGGCGAGGATGGTGGCGTCGTTCTGAGCTTCTTCCAGGTACTGTTCGTCGACGCGCCAGAGTTCCTTGGCCCGCGTGCGCGGCGGAAACCGCCCGGCCAGCTTGGCGCGGTCGAGCAGCCAGTTGGGTTGCGCGTAGGAGCCGACCAGCGAGGTCGGCAGCAGCGTGTTGATCTTGGCGGTCATGGCGAAACGATCCTCCCGAATTTTCGAGGAGCCTAGCAAATGCATCGCCGGGCGCCAATCGATCAACGCCGGTTCAAAGCAGCCCCATTTCCTTGAACGACGAATGGCCGCGCTTGGAGATGATGACGTGGTCGTGCAGCACGATGCCGAGCTTCTCGCCGGCCGCGGCGACTTCCTTGGTCATCTCGATGTCGGCGGCCGACGGCGTCGGATCGCCCGACGGGTGGTTGTGCACCATGATCAGCGCAGTGGCGCCAAGCTCGAGCGCGCGCTTGATAACCTCGCGCGGGTAGACCGGCGTGTGGTTGACGGTGCCCTTCTGCTGGACCTCGTCGGCGATCACCATATTCCTGGTGTTGAGGAAGACGATGCGGAACTGCTCGTTCATGTCGTGACCCATCTGCGACTTGAGATAGCGGATGAGCTTGTTCCATGACGAAAGTACCGGCTGTTCGGCGATTTCCGCGTGGCCCATGCGCGAAGCCAGCGCCTTGACCGCCTTGATCTCGACGATGGTCTGGTAGGTGACCTCGTCGAGTTCGGCCAGGCGTTCGGGCGAGGCGGCAAAGACCCCGGCGAGGCCGCCGAACTTCTCGATCAGCTGCTTGGCAAGCGGCTTAACGTCGCGGCGCGGGATCGAGAAGAACAGCAGCAGTTCCAGCAGTTCGTAGTCGGCGAGCGCATCGGCGCCCTGGTTCATAAAGCGGTCGCGCAGGCGCTGGCGGTGACCCCAGTAGTGCGGCCGGTTGGCGCCTTCCTCCTTGGCATCGTCGTCTTCCTCGGGGGGCGGCGCGTCGCGCAGCGCCTGGGCCAGTTTCGGCGTCGGGTCGGCGCTTGTGAACTTCCAGTTGCGCCGGACCTTGTCCCAGGTGCCGCCGACGTCGCGCAACACCTTGCGGTAAGGGTGGGTATCGCCGCCGATGCGGTATTCGGTCTCCCCGGCGCTCGAATTGATCGCGCTCAGGTAGAGCCCGGCCTCGCCGATAACCTGTTCGTCGCTCCTGCCGTCCCCATTCCTGCCACTCTTGGCCATGGCGGGAATCCCGGGCTTGGTTCAGGCTTTATAGGAGGGCTTGTCGAGCCCTGCGGGCGACAGCGTGAAAATCTCGTAGCCGTCGTCGGTGACGGCGAGCGAGTGCTCGAACTGCGCCGAAAGCGAGCGGTCCTTGGTCACCGCGGTCCAGCCGTCGGAAAGGATTTTCACCTCGATGCCGCCGGCGTTGATCATCGGCTCGATGGTGAAGAACATGCCGGCGCGCAGCACCTCGCCTTCGCCGGGCCGGCCGAAATGCATGACATTGGGCGCATCGTGGAAGACCTGGCCGAGGCCGTGGCCGCAGAAGTCGCGTACCACCGAGAAGCGTTCGCCCTCGGCGTAGTTCTGGATGGCGTGACCGATGTCGCCCAAGGTGGCGCCGGGTTTGACCATGCGGATGCCGCGCCACATCGCCTCGAAGGTGACGTCGATCAGGCGCTCGGCCTTGCGGCCGATACTGCCGACCGGATACATGCGGCTCGAATCGCCGTGCCAGCCGTCGACGATGGTGGTGACGTCGATGTTGATGATGTCGCCCTCGCGCAGCGTCTTCTCGCTCGGGATGCCGTGGCAGACGACATGATTGATCGAAGTGCAGATCGATTTCGGGAAACCGCGGTAGTTGAGCGGCGCCGATATGCCGCCGCGCTCGGCGATGAAATCGTGGCAGAGCTGGTCGAGCCGGTCGGTCGAGACCTTCGGCTGCACGTGCGGCGTGATGAAATCCAGGCACTCGGCCGCGAGCCGACCGGCCTTGCGCATGCCTTCGAAGGCTGCGGGCCCGTGAATCTTGATCGGTCGGCCATCGCGGCCCGTGGTCTGGGTGTAGAGTTCCTGCATTGTCCGATTATGCTCAAAAACGGCCCGCCCCACCACAATTTCGGCGAGCGGGCGGCATTTAAGGTCAGTCGAGAAACTTGAGCGGTTCCGCGACCGTAATTCCCTGTGACGTTAATTTGCAACCGTAGGCGACGATTTCAACCCCCCGCTTGCGCGCCTTGTCGAGGGCGGCGCCGTATTCGGGGTCGATGTCGCGGGCGATGACCACGCCGGCTTCGCCGTCGCCGCGCTGCACCAGATAGAACATCACCGCCCGGTGGCCGTCGGCGACCATGTCGGAAAGCTCGACCAGGTGCTTGGCACCGCGGGCAGTGACGCCGTCCGGAAATTCCACCGGCGCGCCCTTGGAGAGATCGCGCCGCATGGTCACGTTCTTGACCTCGACGTAGCAGAGTCCCCTCTTCGGGTCTTCCAGCAGCACGTCGATGCGCGAGTTCTTGCCGTACTTCACCTCGCGGCGGAGTTCGGCGTAGCCCTTGAGCTCGGCGATCTTGCCGGCCGCGATCGCTTCGGCGACGAGCGCGTTCGGATGCGCCGTGTTGATGCCGACCAGCGTGCGGCCGATGCGGATCATCTCCCAGGTGAACTTGAGCTTGCGCTCCGGGTTCTGGGCCGGGGTCAGCCACACCTCGGCACCCGGCTCGTTGACGCTCAGCATCGAGCCCGAGTTGGCGCAATGCGCCGTCACCGTCTCGCCGGTTTCGAGCTCGACGTCGGCCATGAAGCGCTTGTAGCGCTTGATCAGGCGGCCCTTGATGAGCGGCGCGTGGAATTTCATGGCCAGGGTCTCGGCAAGGCGCCTAGCGCGCCGCCGTGAGCATGATCTCGACGTCGTACTTGTCGCTCGCTAGGCGTGCCTCGACGCAGGCGCGGCATGGCGTGTTGCCGGGGCTGACCCAGGCGTCCCAGACGGCGTTCATCTCGGCGAACTTGGCCATGTCGGTGATCCAGAGCGTCGCGGACAAGAGCTTCGTCTTGTCGGTGCCGGCTTCGGCCAGGTATTCGTCGATGCGCGCCAGGATGTCCTTGGTCTGGTCGGTGACGCTGGCGCCGGGCGCGCCCTGCGCGACCTGGCCGGCGAGATAGACGGTGTCGCCGTGGATGACGACCTGGCTCATGCGATTGCCGACATGCTTGCGTTCGATGCTCATGGCGTTTCCTCCCCGAATGTGGTGTCGTTCCCTTGGTTCCGGCGTTGTATCGTTTGCCGGGCGGGGTGGCAACGCCCATGGCGGAAGGGGGAAGGGATGGCGGTCGACGGAACGGCGACGGAACTGCATCGCGACATGGTGGTGATCGACGGGCTGATCATCGCCAAGTGGAGCCGCCAGGTGTTCGAGGACATGGCCGCCGGCGGCCTGACCGCGGCGAACTGCACCTGCGCGGTGTGGGAGGGCTTCGTCGACACCATGGCCAACGTCGCCGCCTGGAAGCGCTGGCTCACCGAGAACGACGACATCCTACTGCAGGTGCATGGCGTTGAGGACATCCGCCGCGCCAAGCGCGAGGGCCGCGTCGGCATCATCCTCGGCTGGCAGAACACATTCGCCATCGAGGGCGAGTTGGACCGGTTGCGCCTGTTCCGCGACCTCGGCGTACGGTTCATGCAGCTCACCTATAACACCCAGAACCTGGTCGGCTCCGGTTGCTGGGAGTCGGTCGACCGGGGCTTGAGCGACTACGGCCGTGACGTCGTCGACGAGATGAACGCGCTCGGCATCGCCATCGATCTCAGCCACGTCGGCGAGAACACCGCCGCCGACGCCATCGCGCACTCGAAAAAGCCGGTCGCCTTCACCCATTGCGTGCCCAAGGGGCTCTTGGACATGCCGCGCAACAAATCCGACGACCTGCTCAAGGCGACCGCCGACAAGGGCGGCTTCGTCGGTTTCGCGCCCTACGGGCCGTTCCTGCCGACCGGCGAGGCGAGCACCATCGATGACTGCGTCGTCGGCATGGAATACACGATCGATCTCGTTGGCGAGGACGCGTTTGGCATCGGCACCGATTTCACCCAGGGTCACGGCGACGCCTTCTTCGCCTGGCTCAGGCACGACAAGGGCAACGGCCGGAACCTGGTCAAAAGGCTTTCCGGCATGCCGCCCAACCCCGCCGGGCTCGATGGCCCGAAAGACTACCCAAACCTGACCGCCTGCATGCTGAAGCGGGGCTGGTCCGAGACGCGCATCCGCAAGGTGATGGGCGAGAACTGGCTCAATCACCTGGAGCGCGTTTGGGGGCATTGAGCGCGTCGGCCAGCGATGCCGTGGCGCTGCCGCGCTTGAGCGACTTCGGCTGGTCGGGCGCGGGCGCCCAGGCGGTCAGCGTAATGATCTCGAAGGTCGCGGGCACGCGGCCGTCCGGACCGGCGAACCTTTCGGCGTAGATTTCCAGGGCGCGCATCAGCGTCGCACGGCGCGAGAAGGTCGTGCGCCGGGCGGCGTTGGCGTTGGCCTCGCCCATGCCGCGCAGGTCGGTCATCAGCTTGAGCGGGTGTTCGTAAGAAACCGTGACGGTCTCGAAATCGGCGACCGGCAGCGCGAAGCCGGCGCGCTGCAGCAGGTTGCCGAGGTCGCGCACGTCCGCCAGGGGCGACAGCCTGGGGCTGAGCCCGCCTTCGACCTCGGCCTCGGCCTCGTAGAGCGCGGTGCGCAGTTCCTGCAGCGTGGCGCCGCCGAGCATCGATGCCAGGAACAGGCCGTCCGGCTTCAAAGCCTGACGCACCTGGACGAAGGCGCCGGGCAGGTCGTTGACCCAATGCAGGCTCAAGTTCGAGAGCACCAGGTCGAGTGACGCGGCACGGAACGGCAACGCCTCCTCGTCGGCCGCGAGTGCCGGGCCGCCACCCTGTTCGGCGGCGGCCGACGCCATGGCCGGTGACAGGTCGCACTGGATCAGGCGTTCGATGCCGCCGCGGCCGGCGAGCGCGTGGCCGACCTCGCCGGCGTGGCAGCCGAGGTCAAGGGCGAGCGGGAAGCGCCGGGTGATGTCGTCGAGCCGGTCGATAAGGCGCTCGGCCGCCTCGCGAAACAGGAAATCGTGCCCGGCCAGGCCCGGCTGAGCGCGGTCGCGGTGGCGGCGCACGGAGCGCCTGTTGAACACCTGCATGGGATCGGACATGCTCTAAGTTATGGCACATGGATAGCCCGCCTTGCATGCCTCATCTGAGCCGGCGTTGCTGGGCCGTGCGCGGCGCCTGCTCGACTGGCTGCTGCCGCCGCAATGCCTCGCCTGCGGCGCGCCGACGGATCGGCCCGGCGCGCTCGGTGCCGAATGCTGGAGCGAGGCCGACTTCATCGTCGAGCCGATGTGCCGCTGTTGCGGCCTGCCGTTCGAGCTGGCCATGCCGGGCGGTGCCGTCTGCGGCGCTTGCCTGCGCGAAGCTCCCGAGTTCGAACGCGCCCGCGCGGTCATGGCCTACGACGACTTGAGCCGGCGCATGATCCTCGGCCTTAAGTACGCGGACCGCACCGACATGGCGCCGGCCTTCGCCGAATGGCTCGGGTGCCGCCGACGTGCTGACGCTGGCCCGGGTGGTGCGGCCCGCCAGCGGCGAAACCGCCTGAAAGCGGTCTTTTTGCGGCGGCGATTTCGTCCTATATGTGCTGGCGGGGATGGCCGTTATCCGCACTTAAACCGAAGGGTTCTTTCGCATGCGCAAGGTTGAGATCTACACGTCGCCGTTCTGTGGCTTCTGCCACCGAGCCAAGGCGCTGTTGAGCCGGAAAGGTGTCACGTTCGATGAGATTGACGTGATGATGACGCCGGGCGCGCGCAAGGAAATGACGGAACGGGCCGGCGGCGCTAGCTCGGTGCCGCAGATCTTCGTCGACGGCGAGCACATTGGCGACTGCGAGGGCATCCACGGCCTGGACGCCGAGGGCAAGCTCGACGGCATCTTGGGCGTGCAATCGTGAGCACCTTCAAGATCGCCTGCGCCCAGACCACGACCGGGCCCGAGGTCGCCGCCAACATCCAGCATGCCACCGACCTGATCCGCCGGGCGCGCGACGCCAGGGCCGACCTGATCGGGCTGCCGGAAGTGGTCAACGTCATGGACCTCGACAAGAAGGCGCTCGCGGCGAAGACGACGACGGAAAAGGACGATGCCATGCTCGCCGCCATGCGCGAACTGGCGAAGGAAACCGGCGCCTGGCTGCTGCTCGGCTCGATCGTGGTCAAGCACGACGGCGTCACCGATGATCAAGGCCGGCCGAAGTTCGCCAACCGCTCGATCCTGGTCGGCGCCGATGGCGAGATCAAGGCGCGCTACGACAAGATCCACATGTTCGACGTCGACCTCGACGGCGGCGAGTCGTACCGCGAGTCGAAGGCCTACGAGCCGGGCACCAAGGCGACGCTGGCGGAACTGCCCTGGGCCAAGCTCGGCATGACGATCTGTTACGACCTCCGCTTTCCGCATCTCTACCGCCATCTGGCGCACGCCGGCGCCGGCGTGTTCTCGATCCCGGCCGCGTTCACCCGCCCGACCGGCCGTGCGCACTGGCACGTCTTGATGCGCGCACGCGCCATCGAGAACGCATGCTACGTGTTCTCACCGGCGCAATGCGGCGAGCACGGCGGCGGGCGCAAGACCTACGGCCATTCGCTGATCGTCGACCCGTGGGGCGAGGTGATCGCCGACGGCGGCGAGGAACCCGGTATCGTCGTCGCCGAGATCGACATGGCCAAGGTCGAGGAAGCACGCGGCAAGGTGCCGGCGTTGCGCCACGACCGTCCGTTCGATCCGGCCTGATCGGAACGCCCGGTTGCCTCGATCCGAAAATTTTCCAGGCCGCGACGCCGCAATTTATCGACGCCGCCGGCTTGCGCCATGTTATAAGAGCGACAATCGCCTATGTTCGATGCGCCGCTCAAAGATCTCCTGAAAGTCCCGTTCCAGCGTGAACGGCTGCTTCGGCTGCTGCAGTTCCTGTTGTGGGCGCCCAGGGTCGACCGCCAGAGCCTGCGCGCCGACGCCATCGCCAGCCTGACCGGCGCGGTGATCGTGCTGCCGTAGGGCGTCGCCTTCGCTATCATCGCCGGCCTGCCGCCCGAATACGGTCTCTATACGGCCATGGTGACGCCGGTGGTGGCGGCGCTGTTCGGTTCGTCGTGGCATCTCATCTCTGGTCCGACGACGGCGATTTCCATCGTCATCTTCTCGACCTGCTCGACCTTCATGGAGCCGGGTGCGCCGGAATACGTCTCGGGCGTGCTGACCATCACGTTCCTGGCCGGCATCTACCAGCTCGCCTTCGGCCTCGCCAGGCTCGGCATCATCATCAACTTCGTCTCGCACACCGTGGTCGTCGGCTTCACCGCCGGCGCCGCGATCCTGATCTTTACCAGCCAGATGAAAAACGTGCTCGGCATCAACCTGCCGCGCGGCGACACGTTCCTGCATACCTGGGCCGAGATCGGGCACGGTATCGGCACGGCCAATCCACACGTCATGGCGATCGCGTTCGGCACGCTCGCCATCGCCGTGCTGTGCAAGCTGTTCGTGCCGCGCCTGCCCAACCTGCTAATCGCCATGATCGCCGGCAGCGTGGCGGCGCTCGCCATCGCCGGCCCGGACGACGGCGTCAAACTGGTCGGCGCCATTCCGTCGCACCTGCTGGTGCCGGCGTTTCCAAACCTCTCGCTGCCCGAGATCAAGCTGTTCGCGCCCGAGGCCCTTGCGGTGGCGCTGCTCGGCCTGATCGAGGCGGTCTCGATCAGCCGTTCGATTGCGTCGAAATCGCACCAGCGTATCGATGGCAACCAGGAATTCATCGGCCAGGGCCTGTCGAACATCGTCGGTTCGATGTTATCGGCCTATGCCGGTTCGGGTTCGTTCACGCGGTCCGGCATCAACTACGCGGCCGGCGCCAGGACGCCGATGTCGGCGATCTTCGCCGCCGCGTTCCTGATGCTGATTGTGCTCGTCGCCGCGCCGCTCGCGGCCTACCTGCCAGTGCCGGCGATGGGCGGCGTCATCCTGATGGTCGCCTACAACCTGATCGACTTCCGCCAGATCAAGCACGTCATCACATCGTCCAAGACCGAGTCGGCGATCATGGTGACGACCTTCCTGGCGACGCTGTTCCTGGAGCTCGAGTTCGCCATCTACCTCGGCGTGCTGATGTCGCTGGTGATGTTCCTGGTGCGCACCTCGTTTCCGGAGATCGCCACGCTGGCGCCCGACTTTGACCCCAGGACCGGCAAGCAGATGCTTACCGACGTGGTCGACAAGCCGCTCGCCCAATGCCCGCACCTGAAGATCATCCGTGTCGATATGTCGATCTATTTCGGCTCGCTCAATCACGTGCAGAACCGGCCCCACCGGATCAGCGAGTACGAGGGCGTGAAGGACATCCTGATCGTCGGCACCGGCATCAATCTGATCGACCTGAGCGGCTCGGAAATGCTGTGCGAGGAGGCCGAGCGCCTGGCCGACATGGGCGGCGGGCTCTATTTCGCCGATCTCAAGGCCAGCGCCTACGAATCGATGGCCCGCAGCCATTCCGTCAAGGCGATCGGCAACAGCCACTTCTACGACGAGAAGCGCGACGCCATCACCACGCTGCAACGCTACTTTCGCCGCACCGGACGTTGCGAGGGCTGCCGGCGGCTGGTGTTCAGGGAGTGCCGCGGCGAGGAATAGCCCGCGCTAGTCCACGCCCGGCGCCAGCGAATGCGGCGGCGGGTCGTCGTCTTCGCGTTTCGGGTTGGCGAGGTCCTTGATGGCGCAGAGCCGCTGTTTCACGCCGGGAATGTCGGCGGCCTGGATGACGCCGTGCTCGTAGGCGACGACCTGCATGCGTCCGGCGACGGCGGCGAGCAGTTCGCCGCTTTTCAGTAGGTGGTCCGGGTTGCGCGGACGCGAATAGGCCTCGTTGCCGCGCGCGAAGGTCTCGTAGATCAGCACGCCGCCCGCGTCGAGCGCCTCGACCAGGCCGGCGAGCAGCGGGCGGTGCAGGTAGTTGACGACGACGGCGACGTCGAAACGCAATCCCGCGAGAACGCCGCCCGGCCCGAACGGCGGCAATCCACCCTCCAGGTCGGCCTCGATCACCCGCGCGCGGTCGTGTCCGGCAAGGTCGGTGAGCGCCGCTGCGTCACGGTCGACGAAGGTCACATGCGCGGCCTGTTCGAGCAGCATTCGGCCGTGCCGGCCGCCGCCGGCGGCGAGATCCAAAACCCGAGCCCCGTTCGTGACCAGGTGGCGGAAACGCACGACCCAGGGCGACGGCAGGGTGATTTTGAGGTGCCGGCTCCGGTCCTTTTCGTGGGCGATTTCGGCAGGCGAGAGGGTGTTGGCCATTTGTTAAGGGTTTTCCTGTTAAGCGTTTTCGGCTGTCATGCCCCTCCCGTTGGGGCTAAGCTGATCCTTCGTTTGGACGAAAGTCTTTAGTCCATGATCGAATATCAGCTTCTGTGCAGCAATGACCACGAGTTCGAGGCCTGGTTCCTGAACAGCGCCACCTACGAGGTTCAGGCCCGCGATGGCGACGTCGTTTGTCCGTATTGCGGCGACACCAAGGTTTCCAAGGCGATCATGGCGCCGCGCATCCAGTCCAAGCGCTCCGGTCCTTCCGACGCCGACCTCGGCCGCGCCGAGAATCGCGTGCGCGAGGTCGCCGAACGCATCCTCGAAGCGGTCGGCGAGATCCGACGGCATGTCGAAACCAATTGCGAGGATGTCGGCGACGGTTTCGCCGACGAGGCCAGGCGCATCCACTACGGCGAGGCCGAGGAGCGCGGCATCTACGGACGCGCCAGCGACGAGGAAGCCGAGGCCCTCGACGAGGAGGGCATCGAGTTCTATCGCCTGCCTCAAGGCCGGCGGAACAGCTGATTTCCGACGGTTAAATAGGGCCGCTCAGCCGGTCTTTCCCTTGAGCGCGAAGATCATGTAGTTGACGTCGAGGTCGTCGGCGAGTTCCCAGCTGTCGCTGAACGGCCGGTAAACGATGCCCTTGAGTGCCCGCACCTCGATCCCGAGCGGCCGCATCAGCTTGCCGAGTTCCGAAGGCCGGCGGAACTTGCGCCAGTCGTGTGTGCCGGCGGGCACCCAGCGAAGCAGATACTCGGCGCCGACCTTGGCCAGCGCCAGCGACTTCAGCGTGCGGTTGAGGGTCGAGAGCAGCATGGCGCCACTTGGCTTCAACTGCCCGGCGGCGGCGGCCAGGAAGGCGCCCAGGTCGGCGACGTGTTCGACTACTTCCATGGTTAGCACGACGTCGTAGGTTTCGCTGCCGGCGGCAAGGTCTTCCGGTGGCTGGTGGCGGTAGTCGATGGCGAGCCCCGCCTCGGCGGCGTGCCGGCGCGCCACTGCGATGGCGTCGGCGCCGGCGTCGATGCCGGTGACCCGGGCGCCGAGACGGCAGAGCGGCTCGCATAGCAGCCCGCCGCCGCAACCGATGTCGAGTACGCTCGGGCCGTCGAGCGGCCGCGGCGCCAGCGGATCGCGGCCGAAATGCGCCGCCAGGTGGTCGCGGATGAAGGTGAGGCGCGCCGGGCCGAGCTGGTGCAGCGGCCGGAACTTGCCGTCCGCGTCCCACCATTCGTCGGCCATCGCGGCGAAACGCGCGATTTCGTTCTCGGCGACAGTCGAGCCGGTTGCGGTCCGGTCCGGTCCCGGCTGGGCGCCCTCGCGTGGGGTTGCGGGCATGTCCGTCTCCGGCGCGTGGCGGATTTCCGCCGCTTGCGCCTCGCTCTTGTCATGGTTTCCGTTTATAGAGTATGTATGCGCCGCCCACGCCGCAACCCGCCAAATTCGCCGGCCCATGGAAGCGTTCCATGGGTGTTTTTGCGGGGGCCCGGCCCCAGGTTTCACGGAGTTCCTTGAGATGGCCCGCATCGTGCAGAAATTCGGAGGCACCTCGGTCGCCGACATCGAGCGCATCCGCGCCGTCGCTGCCCGGGTCAAGGCCGAAGTCGATGCCGGCAACCAGGTCGCGGTTGTGGTTTCCGCCATGGCCGGGGTGACCAACCAGCTCGTCGCCTACGTCGAACAGGTCTCCAAGCTCTATGACGCGCGCGAATACGACACCGTCGTCGCGACCGGCGAGCAGGTGACGTCGGGCTTGCTCGCGCTCATGCTGCAGGAAGTCGGTATCGACGCGCGCTCGTGGCAGGGCTGGCAGATTCCGATCCGGACCGACGGTGCGCACGGCAAGGCGCGCATCGAAAGCATCGAGACGGAAGAACTCGAAAAGCGCCTGGCCAAGGGGCAGGTGCTGGTCGTGCCCGGTTTTCAGGGCCTTGGCCCCGACAACCGCGTCACCACGCTCGGCCGCGGCGGCTCCGACACCTCCGCCGTGGCGCTTGCGGCCGCGCTCAAGGCCGACCGCTGCGACATCTATACGGACGTCGACGGTGTCTACACCTCCGACCCCCGCATCGTGTCGCAGGCGCGCAAGCTCAACAAGGTGACCTACGAGGAAATGCTGGAAATGGCATCGGTCGGCGCCAAGGTGCTGCAGACCCGCGCCGTCGAGATGGCCATGAAGCACCGCCAGCGCGTGCAGGTGCTGTCCAGCTTCAGTGACGAACCCGGAACGCTCGTTGTCGATGAGGATGAAATCGTGGAAAAGGAACTGGTAAGCGGCATCGCCTACAGCCGCGACGAGGCCAAGATCACGCTGGTCAAGGTGCGTGACAAGCCCGGCGTGGCGGCGGCCATTTTCGGCCCGCTCGCCGACGCCAACATCAACGTCGACATGATCGTGCAGAACGTGTCGGACGACGGCAAGGCGACCGACCTGACCTTCACCGTCGCCGTCGCCGACCTGGAGCGTGCGGTCAAGACCATCGAGGGCTGCCGCGGCGAGCTCGGTTACGATCGGCTGGCGCACGATTCGAAAGTGGCCAAGATATCGGTCATCGGCGTCGGCATGCGCAGTCACGCCGGCGTCGCCCTGACCATGTTCCGCACTCTCGCCGAGCGGGGCATCAATATCCAGGTGATCTCGACTTCCGAGATCAAGGTCAGCGTGCTGATCGAGAAAGAGTACACGGAGCTCGCCGTGCGCGCGCTCCACACGGCTTACGGCCTGGACGCCGAATAGGCCCGACGCCGGCCACCACGGGCGGACCGGCGCCCCGCCGGGCGCTCGGCGCCGCCGCCGCGGGAAGGACGGAATGAGCACCACGGGTTCAAGCTACGGACACCCGATATCGGCCCCGCGCCGCTTGCTGGCGCGGGTGCGCGACGTCATGGCCGCCGGCGGTTCGCTCTCCGCCGAGGCGCGGCTCGACCGGATCGTCCGCATCATCGCCACCGACATGGTGGCCGAGGTGTGCTCGGCCTACGTGCGCCGTTCCGGCGACCAGTTGGAACTGTTCGCGACCCAGGGCCTGAAGCCTTCCGCCGTGCACAACACGCGGCTCTACTTCGGCGAGGGCATCGTCGGCGACATCGCCGCCGCTGCGCGGCCGTTCGCGTTGTCGGACGCGCAGCAGCATCCGAACTTCGCCTACCGGCCGGAAACCGGCGAGGAAGTCTATCACTCGATGATGGGCGTGCCGGTGCTGCGCGCCGGCCGGGTCATCGGCGTGCTCGCCGTGCAGAACCGGACCCGGCGCCATTACACCGACGAAGAGGTCGAGACGCTGCAGACCGTCGCCATGGTGCTGGCCGAGCTGATCGGCGGCGGCGAACTGATCGATTTGCGCGAACTGCAGCCGGGCGGCGGTCCGTCGGCCAGGCCGCTCCGCATCGAGGGGTTGGAGCTCAACGCCGGCCTCGGTATCGGTATCGCCGTCGTGCACGCGCCCAAGGTCCGCGTCGACCGCCTCGTCGCCGAGGACCCGGCCGAGGAACGCGAGCGCCTGCACGTCGCCTTCAAGGCCATGCACGGCGAACTCGACACCCTGTTGCAGAGCGACGTGCTGGCCGATGGCGGCGAGCATCGCGACGTGCTCGAAACCTACCGGCTGATCGCCGAGGATGCCGGCTGGCTAACCCGCATCGAGGACGCCATCGAACGCGGCCTCACGGCCGAAGCCGCCGTGCAGCGCGTTCAGAACGACATCCGCGCACGCATGGGCCAGGTCTCTGACCCCTATCTGCGCGAACGCGTCGCTGACCTCGACGACCTCGCCTACCGGCTGATCGGGCACCTCGTCGGAGAGGACAAAGAGGCCGTGCCCGAGGTGCTGCCCGACCGCGCCATCCTGATCGCGCGCAACATGGGTCCGGCGCAGCTTCTCGACTACGAGCCGGAGCGTCTTGCCGGCGTCGTCCTGGAGGAAGGATCGCCGGCGAGCCACGTGGCGATCATCGCGCGTGCCCTCGACATTCCCGTGGTCGGCCATGCCCGTGACGTGCTGTCGGCCGTCGATGGCGGCGACATGGTCGTCGTCGACGCCAGCCACGGCCACGTCTATCTGCGTCCGGGCAGCGAAATCCTCAGCGCCTTCGAGGCCGGCTACAAGAGCTTCCAGGCCGAACGCGAGCGCTATGCCGAGCTGCGCGACCAGGCGGCCGAGACGGTCGACGGCGCCAACGTCGATCTGCTGATCAACGCCGGCCTCGCCATCGACCTGTCCAACCTGGAACGTTCCGGTGCCGGCGGCATCGGCCTGTTCCGAACGGAAGTGGCGTTCATGGCGCGCTCGAAGTTCCTCGGCGTCGACGAACAGACCGAGCTTTATACCCAGGTGCTCGACGGCGCCGAGGGCAGGCCGGTCACCTTCCGCACGCTCGACATCGGCGGCGACAAGGTGCTGCCGTACTGGGGCAGCGCCGACAGCGAGAACCCGGCCATGGGCTGGCGCGCCATCCGCGTGTCGCTCGACCGGCCGGCGCTTTTGCGCCAGCAGTTGCGCGCTATGATCCGTGCCGCCGCCGGCCGCGAGCTCAAGGTGATGTTCCCGATGATCGCCGAGGTCGCCGAATTCAAGGCGGCGCGCGAACTGTTCGATAAGGAATGGCGGCGCGAGGAAAGCCGCGGCAATCCGCTGCCGAAGACGGTCGAGGTCGGCGCCATGCTCGAAGTGCCGAGCCTGGCGTTCCAGTTGCCGGCATTGCTGAAACTGGTCGATTTCATCGCCGTCGGTTCCAACGACCTGGGCCAGTTCCTGTTCGCCCAGGATCGCGGTGATCCGCGCCTCGCCGGACGCTACGACATGCTTTCGCCGATCGTGCTGCGCTTCCTCAAGACGGTGGTCGAGCATTGCGATGCCGCCGAGGTTCCGGTCAGCCTGTGCGGCGAGATGGCGGGCCGGCCGCTCGAGGCGATGGCGCTGGTCGGCATCGGCTTTCGCCGGATCTCCATGGCGGCGACGGCGATCGGCCGGGTCAAGGCAATGATCCGCGCGTTGGACGCTAATGCGCTGGCCGGCCGCATCGAAGGATTGCTCGATTCGCCCGAGCACAGCCTGCGCGACCAGCTCGAGGCGTTTGCCGGCGAGTACGAGATCTCCCTCTAGATTTGGGGAATGTGACTTGGAGTTGTCTTTATTTTGAGTAATGTAGGGCCATGAGCGAGCAGACTTCCTCGAAGCCGGGCACGCCGCCGGAAACGGCAGACAGTGCCGGGGTCGGCGCGCTTCTAAGTGCGTCCCGCCAACGTGTCGGCGAAGACCTGCGTGACGTGGCGGCGATGCTGCGCATCCGCTACCCGTACCTCGAGGCGATCGAGGAGGAGCGCTACGCGGCCCTGCCGGGCGAGACCTACGCCATCGGTTTCGTGCGTGCCTATGCCGAGCACCTCGGCCTCGACAGCGAGGAAGTGGTGCGCCGCTACAAGGCGGAGATCGCCAGGAGCGGCACGCGCCACGACCTGCATTTCCCGACGCCGATGGCGGAAACCGGCATCCCGGGCGGCGCCATCGTGTTCGTCGGGCTGGTCGTCGCGGTGCTGGTCTATGGCGGCTGGTACCTGAGCACGGCCGAGGACGGTTTCCTGTCCGACCTGGTTTCGCCGTTGCCGGAACGCCTGGCGGCGCTGGTGTCGGGTGACGAGGCACCGGCCAAGGCCGATACCGCTGCACCGGCGGCGACAACGCCGGCCGAGGCCAAGCCGGCGGAACCGGCGCCGGCCAAGCCGGAGGAGGCCAAGGCCGAGCCCGCTCAAACCGATCCCAACAAGGCCGAAGCAGCCAAGACCGAACCGGTAAAGACCGAACCGGCGGCGAGCGAACCGCCCAAGCCGGCATCGGAGAGCGCCGCGGCCGAGACCAAGCCCGCGCAATCGTCGTCGTCGGCGAGCGCGACGCCGGCCGCCGACAAGCCCGTGGAGCCCGCGCCGACGGCAACCACCGCGCCGGCCGCTTCCGCTTCCGCGCCTGCTGCCGCACCAGCGACAACGGTGAGTGCGACCCCGGCA
>JAYNJY010000043.1:0-2468 GCA_038110665.1 Rhodospirillaceae bacterium
TCGCTGGGCGGTGCTGGTGCCGGTCGCCGTTGTCGCGCTCGCCATGGCCGTCGACGGCCGCCACCGGGACTTCCTCACCCTCGCGTTCCTGATGCCGGCACTCGCCTTGATGCTGACGGCGCGGACCGAAGCGAACGCCCGCGAACGCGCCTGGCTCGCCATCCTGATCGCCGCGACCGTGCCGTTCGGCGTCGATGCCTGGGTCAACCGCGAGGCAATCGCCTGGATGCTCTGTTGCCTGCTGTTGGCCTGGCCGGAGCGCGGCCAAGCGGCGGCGGAACTAACCGGCCTGATGCGGCGCCTCGCCGGGCGCCGGCCGGCGGCAGAGCAGAAGTAGCGCCGCGACCACGGCGACGGCGGAGAAGGCCGAGTTGTAGAGCACCAACCCGGCGCCGCCGACGGCCATGGCGGCCATGGCCAGGGCGTGTACGGCCGGGGTCGTGCCGCCGAGACGGCCGTCTCGGCGTGCCGCGCGGAGCGCCAAGCCGACACCGAGCGCCGCGATTGCCAGGCCGGCCCAGCCGAAACCGTTCCAATGGGTGAACACGATGAAGCCGGTCCGTGGCGCGCACCACCAGGGCCCGGCTTTCTCGCAGGCGGCGCCGAACCGTTCCGGTTCGACCAGGCCGTAACGCACCGCGTATCCGCAGACGTAGGCAAGCGTGGCGAGGGCGATGCCGGGGAGCGGCTGGAGGGCTGAAATGCGGCGGATCATCGGGGCTTCCAAAGCTTGAAATTGAACAACCATTAGCGCCTTGCCGCGGTCCCGTCACGCCCTACGGCGCGGTCCCGAAATCGTGTGTTCGGGGCCGCCGAATCCCTTTGCGTCCGCCGACGATTGGCCTTATTAGCAGGGGGCCGAAACGACACGGAGATCCTCGTCAATGCGCCCGCCGACTGTACGCCGTATCACGCCGTTCTTGGTGTTTCTGGCGGTTCTTGCCGTGTCCGCAATCGGGGCCGCGGGGCCGGTCCTCGCAAGCGAAGGTCCGGCGGCCAAGGCCGGGAACGGCCGGGCCGGCTGCGACCGGATCGGCCGGCGCGTGCTTACCGCGGTCTTCCGTGACGACATCGTCGCCGCCAGCGATCTCACGCATCTCTACGAGCGTTTCGCCTGCGACGTGAAGCATCTGCGCCGCGCGCTCGACTGCGTCGCCGCGACCGAGCCGTTGCCGCAACAGGCCGCCCAGGTCGCCGTGTTGATCGACGGCTGCTGGGCCGAGGCCGCGGCGAAGACCCCGGTTGGCGCCAAGTCCCAGACGAAGACCCAAAAAGCTCCCACCCCGGCCAAGTAGCACCCGCACCATGGCGGTCGCCGCCGATTTACGTCAGTTCGGGGCGCGGCGGCGCGACAAGGGGCCGCTGCTGCCGGCCGCAGCCGCGGCGCTCGTCGCGCTGGCGCTGCATGCCGGCTTGTGGCTGGTGTTGCGCGAAACCATAACGCCGCCGTCTGCGCTCGATGCGGTGAGCTCGCTTTCCTATACCGTCGGCGCGCCGGAGGACCAGTCGAAGCCGATGACCGACGCCGACCGCGCCCGGGCGTACCGCGACCTTGCGGCGATCGCCACCGTGGCGCGGGGTGTGCGCCTCTATGCGTCGCGCGGGCGCAACGGCGAACTGGTCCAACTGATCCAAGAGCACGATCTCGCCATCGCTGCCGGCGCCTGGATCGGCGGCAACGCGGAGGAAAACAAGAAGGAGCTCGCCGCCACGCTGGAAATCGCCAAGCGCATTCCCAATGTGCGATCGATCATCGTCGGCAACGAGACGATCCTGCGCAAGGACCTGCCCAAGGCCGACCTCATCGAGCTGATCCGCAAGGCGCGCCGCGAGGCGCGCCAGCCGGTCTCCACCGGCGAGACATGGGACATCTGGCTGGCCAACCCGGAACTGGTGCGCGAGGTCGACTTCATCGCCGCCCACGTGCTGCCCTACTGGGAGGGGATCAGCGCCGCCGTCGCCGTCGAATATGCTTTCGACCGCTACGAGGCGCTGCGCAAGGCCTATCCCGGCAAGCGCGTGGTCATCGCCGAATTCGGCTGGCCGAGCAAAGGCTACAACAACCGCGCCGCCGACCCGGGACCGAACATACAGGCCAAGGTGATCCGTGACTTCGTCAGTCGCGCCGTCGAGGACGACGTCGCCTTCAACGTCATCGAGGCCTTCGACCAGCCGTGGAAAACGCGCGAAGGCAGCGTCGGCGCCTATTGGGGACTGTTCGATTCGCAGGTGCGGCTGAAGTTCCCGCTCGAGGGCGACGTGCGCGACAAGAACTTCTATCCGCGCATGGTCGCTGCCCTGCTGTTCGGCCTTGTCGGCAGCGTCATCGGCCTGCTGTTCTGGCGCTCGACCGCTGGCCACGCGCTGGTCATGGCGCTGGCATGCAATGCCCTCGCCATGCCGATCGCGCTCGCGGCGCTTTATCCGGTGGAGAACTACCTGAATGTTGGTTCCGCCATCGCCTGGGG
>JAYNJY010000043.1:2478-15985 GCA_038110665.1 Rhodospirillaceae bacterium
CGCCTGGGGCATCGGCATGCTGCTGATGGCGCCGTTGTCGGTGATGACGCTGGTCAAGTTTCACGAGATGGCCGACGTGGTGCTCGGGTTCCCGCCGCGAAGCCTGATCGTCGGGCCGGTGCCGCCGCCGGTCGACTACGCCTGGCCCAAGGTCTCCGTCCACATCCCGGCCTACCGCGAGAGCCCGGAGATGCTGATCAAGACGTTGGAGAGCGTCGCCGCCCTCGACGACCCGGATTTCGAGGTCCTGGTCATCGTCAACAACACGCCGGACGAGGCGCTGACGCGGCCGGTCGAGGAGGCCTGCGTGCGGCTCGGTCCGCGCTTCAAGTTTCTCAACCTGCAGAACGTTAAGGGCTTCAAGGCGGGCGCGCTCAACTTGGCGCTGCCCCACATGGACCCGAAGGCCGAAGTGATTGGGCTGCTCGACGCCGACTACACGGTCAATCCGCGCTGGCTGCATGATCTGGTGCCCGCCTTCGCCGACGCGCGCGTCGGCTTCGTGCAGGCGCCGCAGGACCATCGCGACGGCGAGCACACGGTGATCAAGCGGATCATGAACAGCGAATATGCCGGCTTCTTCGACATCGGCATGGTGCAGCGGAACGAACACGACGCCGCGATCGCGCACGGCACCATGCTGCTGATCCGCCGTTCCGCCTTCGAGGCCGTCGGCGGCTGGGCGACGGATACCATCACCGAGGACACAGAGCTTGGGCTCCGGCTGTTCGAGGCCGGCTGGGGCGCGCTCTACACCAACCGCCGCTACGGCCACGGCATGCTGCCCGATTCGATGACCGCGTTCATGACCCAGCGCCAGCGTTGGGTGTTCGGCGCCATGCAGATCTTCCGCAAGCATTGGCGCCACATGCTACCGGGCTCGACGACGCTGACCGGCGAGCAGCGCGCGCAGTTCCTGATCGGTTGGAGCTATTGGCTGGCCGACGCCTTCGGCGTGCTCGCGGCATTCCTCAACCTGCTTTGGGTGCCGATGATCGTGTTCGTCGGCGTGCTGATTCCGATGCTGCCGTTCACCCTGCCGATTCTCGCCATGTTCCTGGTCAACCTGCTGCATTGCGTCGTGCTGTATCTGGTCCGGGTGCGCATCGAGCCGGGGCGCATCATCGGTGCCGCGTTCGCGGCGATGAGCCTGCAGATGACCGTCGGGCGCGCCGTCGCCGAAGGGTTGTGGGGGCTCAAGCTCGGGTTCAAGCGGACCGAGAAGGGCGGCATCGGCGGCTGGGGCCGGTTTCCGACGCGACGCGAGGCCTGGTTCGGCGCTTTTCTGCTCGCCGGTGCGGCGGCGATCGTGGCGACGAACACCCTCGATGCGTTGGAGACCAACGTCTTCGCCGCGACGCTGGTGGTGCAAAGCCTGCCGTTCCTGGCCGGCGGCGTTCTCGGCCTGCTCGAACGGCTCGGACCTGCACCGCGCCAGGCCTGAGACCGGTGGCGCGGACCGGGGGTTAGCTGGCCGGTGTTACCGACGCGGCATCCGGGTCGGAAGGGGAAAGGCGAGGGTGACCTTCGTGCCCCGGCCGGGTTCGCTGGCGATCTCGAGCCTGCCGCCGTGTTCGACCATCAGGCCTTTGACGATGGCGAGTCCGAGGCCGGTGCCGTCGTGTTTGCGCGAAAGCACGTTGTCAACCTGATGGAACGGTTCGGTGACCTGGGCGAGGTCCTCGGGCGCGATGCCGATGCCGGTGTCTGCGACGACGATCTCGACCGTGTCCGCGCGGCCGATGGCGCTGACGTCGATGTGGCCGCCCGGCGGCGTGAACTTGAGCGCGTTCGACAACAGGTTCTGTAACATCTGGCGAAGCGCGCGCGGATCGGCGATGACCTGCAGGCCGCCGTCGATGCCGGCGGAATCGAGATCGATTTCCCGCTCCCGCGCAAGGCTGGCCAACATCCCGGTGGCGTCGGCGACGACGGATCCAACGGCAAGACGTTCGAGGGACAGGTCATATCGGCCGGCCTCGATCTTGGAGAGGTCGAGCAGATCGTTGACGAGGCTGAGCAACTGCTGCCCGGCCTGGCGGATGTCGTTGAGGTAGTCCTTCTGGGTATCCGTGAGTGAGCCGCCGATGCCCTGGGTCAGCACTTCGGAGAATCCGATGATGGCGTTCAGGGGGGTGCGCAGCTCGTGGCTCATGACGGCGAGGAATTGCGTCTTCGCGGCGCTCGCCGCCTCCGCTGCTTCCTTGGCGTTGCGAATCTCCCGCTCCTGCAGGTGACGTTCGGTGACGTCCCGGATGATGCCGACGAAGAAACGTTTGCCGCCGTGGCTGGCTTCGCCGACGGAGAGTTCCATCGGGAAGACCGATCCGTCCTTGCGCCGGCCCGAGACCTCGCGGCCGATGCCGATGATCTTGCGTTCGCCGGTGACCAGGTATACGTGCAGGTAGCGGTCGTGTTCGTCGTGGTAGGGCGCCGGCATCAGGATGTTGACGTTCTTGCCCATGACGTCATCCGCCGCGTAGCCGAACAGCCGTTCGCAGGCCGGGTTGAAAACCTCGATCAGGCCGCCGTCGTCGATGATGATGACGCCGTCGACCGCCGTCGACAGCACCACCGTTAGCCGGTCGGCAGACTTCTGACCGTCGTTCAGGGCGGGATTCCCGATGGAGTGATCCATGCCGAGGGCTTCGTCGCGTTGTTTTTGTGGCACCGGGCAGGCCGCAGGTCTCACGGCATACCCAAGCGCGTTTCTCGGGAAACTTAGCCTAAATTCAATTACGCATAAAAGCGTATATCAGGTGATTTTATATGACATTCAGCCAGGGTTCGCGGCGACCTCGCGGCGCTTGCGCTGAAGTTTCCACCAAGTCAGCAGCGCAAAGGCCGGCGCGCCGACGGCGGCGCCGACGACGAAGGGCATCTGCCAGCCGAGCCACACCACGGGCGCGAATAGATAGAGGATGTCGTCGAAATCGAAGCCCCAGATGCCGGGGTAGGCCTTGTCGCTCGAATCCTTGCCGAGCCTGTCGATCTGTTCGGCCAGGTACTCGGCCGCGAACACGCCGAGCGAGCCCATGACCCCGGCGACGATCGCCCAGTGGCCGAGTTCAGTGACGCGGAGTCCGATGCCGGCACCGAGGAAGAACAGCGACGTGACGAGCGTGTCCGTGACCATGTCGAACTTGTGGCCCCAGGGCGTTGTCTTGCCGCTGACGCGCGCGAGCTCGCCGTCGGCACGGTCGAGAAAGGCCGACAACAGCCAGAGCCAGCCGCCCCAGATGTCCCACTGGCGCTCGCCGACGGCGAAGGCGCCACAGGCGGCCAGCCCCGAAAGCAGCCGAAGCGCCGTCAGGTGGTTCGGCGTGACGGGAGTGTTGACCAGGGGCAGGATGCAGACCCGGGCGATCTTGTGGGTCCAGGAGTCGCCGACCATAAGGCGTTCGCTTTCGTGTCAGGTTTGCGGATAAAGGCTCGAGAAGCCGATCAGTTCGACGTCGCCGCTCTCGACCTCGCGGCGCACGGCCGGGTCGATCAGCGCCTGGAACTCGTCGGCGTAGCGAAAGCCATGCGCTTCCGGTTCCATGCCGTCCCAGGGGCCGGTCGCCGGATGCAGCATGACCTCGGAGTTGCCGTCCGGCAGGCCGGCGATGGTGCGCCGGAGCGCGCCGGCATCCATGCGGCCCGTATCGCGGATGCCGAACAGATAGTCGTTGCAGGCGACGCCGGCCGCTTTGAGGCGGCGTTTCATCAGCGAAATCCAGGGCGCGAGCAGGGCGCCGGCGCCGGGCTCGAACGGCAGGCGCACGGCCTTGAGGCCGAAGTCGCGGCCGATCTCCAGGATCAGGCCCAAGACGGTCGGGTGCAGGTGCATGTGGTTGTGCGCGTTGACGTGGTCGAGTTGAAGGCCGTTCGCACGAAAGGCCTCGAACTGGGCGCGGATTTCTTGCGCGAGCTGACGGCGCACGGCGGGCAGGAAAAAGTAGCGGAAGCTGGCGCGCACCAGGTTGTCGTCGAGCCGGCCGTTGGCATCGATCAGGCCGGGGACCTGCCCGGGCGGCAGCATCGGTTCGCCGCGCACGACGACGACATGCAGTCCGACGCGGAGTTGGGGCAGGCGTTTCGCGCGCTCGACCGCGTCGGCCGCCATCGGCGCCGCGACCATCATGGACGCGGTGGTCAGGATGCCGTCGCGATGCGCCTGTTCGATCGCCTCGTTGACGTTGGCCGAGGCGCCGAAGTCGTCGGCGGTGACGATGAGCCGCTTCAGGCCGCGTTCTCCCGGCCCCACAGGAACTTGAAGAACTCCTTGCCCTCGCGCAGTTGGCGCTTCATCACGTCGAAGTCGCGGAACATGTCGATGGTGAGCTGCGCCATCTTGGCCGGCCGGAAGTAGAACTTCTTGTAGAACACCTCGACGGCTTCGAAGATTTCCTCCTTCGACAGGTGCGGATAGCTGAGCACGCTGTGCTGGGTGCCGTCGTCGGTGACCAGCCCTTCGGTGACCTCCTGCGTCTGCAGCCAGCCGTTCTCGATCGCCTGGTCGTAGAGGAAGGTGCCGGGGTAGGTCGCCGGCAGCGACACCTGGATGGTGCGCGGGTTGATCTCCTTGGCGTAGGCGATGGTCTCCTGGATGGTTTCCTGGGTCTCGCCCGGCAGGCCCATGATGAAGCAGCCGTGGATGACGATGCCGAGGTCGTGGCAGTCCTGGGTGAACTGCCGCGCGAAGTCGAGGCGAAGCCCCTTCTTCATGTTGTTGAGGATCTTCTGGTTGCCCGATTCGTAGCCGACCAGCAAAAGCCGCAGCCCGTTCGCCTTGAGGACCTCGAGCGTCTTGCGCGGCACGTTGGCCTTGGCGTTGCACGACCACGTCACGCCGAGCTTGCCCAGTTCCTTGGCCAGCGCCTCGGCGTGTTCGATGTTGTCGGTCAGCGTGTCGTCGTCGAAGAAGAATTCCTCGACTTCGGGGAAGGCGTCGCGGGCGTACTCGATTTCCTTGGCGATGTCGGCGACCGAACGCGTGCGGTAGTTGTGCCCGCTGATCGTCTGCGGCCACAGGCAGTAGGTGCAGCGCGACTTGCAGCCGCGGCCGGTGTAGAGCGACATGTACGGGTGCAGCATGTAGCCGTTGTAGTAGTTCTTCGGGTCGAGGAACTTCTTGTAGACCGGCGTCACCCAGGGGAGTTGATCCATGTCGTGGATGATCGGGCGCGGGCCGGTGTAGACGATCTCGCCGCCATCGCGGTAATAGAGCCCGACCACGTCCTTGAGCGCGCGGCCCTCGCACACTTCCTTGACGGTGAAATCGAATTCCTTGTCGCAGACGAAGTCGATGGCCGGGCATTGGGTCAGCGTCTCTTTCCAGCGCACCACCACGTGCGCACCGCAGAAACCGATCAGCAGGTTGGGGTTCTCGCGCCGCATCGCCTCGGCGACCTGGGCGTCGTTCTGGAAGGTCGGCGTCGAGGTGTAGATGATGAGAACCTCGTGCTTGTTCGCCTCGGGAAGGATTTCTGCCAGCGTGTAGCCGCCGGCGGGGCCGTCGATCAGCGTGCTGTCCGGCACCAGGGCGGCCAGCTGCGCCAGCCAGGTCGGATACCAGAACGACCGCACCTCGCGCTTGCACTGGTAACGCGAGCCGGCGCCGCCGTCGAAGCCCTCGAAAGAGGGCGGGCTGAGGAACAAGGTCTTTTTCATTGCGGGACTTCCAGTTTGTCTGGCCGCGTGGCGTGCGGCTAGGTCAAGGGATCGAGTCGGCTTTCGGCGCCGACGGTCATTTCCTGTCCGCGCCAGTTGACTCCGCGGCCGAAGAAACTGCCGACCCTGACCGCGAGCGAGAATGCGTCGCGGACCGGGATCAGCCAGGGTGAATAGGCACGTCCGCCGGCGAGCTTGCGCTGCGCGGCGAAATGCAGCGCCCAGCGCAGCATCAGGGTGGCGGCCACCGGCACGGCGGCGAGCGGCGCCGAACCGGTCAACTCGTAGGTCGCCCAGGCAGCGGCAAGCGAAACCGCCAACGCCTCGGTGACGAAGGAAAGCGCGTAGCCGCCCGGCTGCACCGAACGGATGGTGCGTGCCCAGCGCGTCTCGTGCTTGAACAGCGCCTTCAGCCCGGGCTCGTGCACGCGGTTCTCGACCACGTAGGGCGCCAGCGCCACCTTGTGGCCGCGTTCGGCGACCAGGTGGCCGAGCATGTAGTCGTCGGCGAGCACGCTGGCGAGCGCCTCGAAGCCGCCGATCTCACTCAAGGCCGCGCGCCGCACCGCCATGGTCGCGCCGAAGCAGAACTTGAGCTCGCCGAACATGGTCGGGATCAGCGCTGAGGGCAGGAACCAGTCGTTGATGAACATGGCGCCGAGCCTGGACGCCAGGTTGGCGCCCCCGGCGCCGGAATAGAGGCAGGTCGCGGCGCCGACGCGCGGGTCCGTGAAGGTGCCGGCGACGGCGGCGAGATAGCCGCGCCCGACCCGCATGTCGCTGTCGGCGACGACGATCAAGTCGTGGCGCGCGCGGCGGAACATGTTGGCGAGGTTGGCGACCTTGAGGTTGCGGCCGATGACGCGCTCGTCGACGACCAGCGCCAGGTCCTTGCCCGGAAATTCCTCGATCAGGCGTTCGGCGACGGCGATCGCCGGATCGCCCGCGTCGCGCACGCCGAAGATCACCTGGTAGGCGGGATAGTCCTGCTCGCAGAAGCTCTTCAGGTTTTCATAGAGCTCGGGCTCGTCGCCGCACAAGGGCTTGAGCACCGTCACCGGCGCCCAGGCATGCGCCTGACCGGACTTGTGGCCGAGTTTGCGGGCGAAGCGGATGACGCCGAAAACCGCCAGCACCATGTAGGCGAGGGCGACGGCGAAGACTCCGGCGACGGCAAACGAAAGGCTACTCAGCATCAACAAAACCGAACTGTCGGGTATATCCGGCCCAGGTCGTCGTAAGGCCGCCTATCTCTAATCCCCAACACCCAAAGATTCAATGTTTTCCGCGCCGAAGCCGGAAATTCGACAATGCCGGGCGAAGGTGAGGAAAGCGTTAATTCCCGCTCATTCAGAGGGGTCTTCCGCTGCGACGGCGCGCTGGCGGAAAAACGCGCGGCCCTCGGCGTGCTGCCACAGCACCAGGCCGGGCACGTCGATGATCAGTTCGCGGATGCGGATCGCCAGAGAAATCGCCAGCGCCATCTCCGGCGCGATGCCGACCAGCCCGCCCAAAACCACGAAGGCGCCTTCCTGGACGCCGTAGCTGTTGGGCACGAAGAAGGCGAAGTCGCTCAGCGTCGAACTCAGGCTTTTCAGGAGCAGCGCCTCGACGATGGAGATCGGGTGGCCGAGCAGGTAGGTGGCGAGCCAGACCTCGCCGGTCTGGGTCAGTAGCGCGACCAGCCGCCAGGCCGTCGCCATGGCGACCCGGCCCTTGAGCCGGTAAAGCTCGCGGACGCGCTGATCCAAGCCGCTCGCGGCGTCGACCAGGCCGCCGAAGAACTCGGCTCCCGTGACCTTGTGCGCGGTATTGGCCATGAAGCCGAACATGCCGGCGTGCTGGGCGATGACGAAGCCGGCGATGCCGGCGCCGACGAGCACCGCGCCGGCCAGCACCGACGTCACCAGCGTGTCGTCGAGCGCCATGAACGACAACAACACGCAGCCGAAGGCGCCCCATACCACGATGGTCAGCGCCTGGATGGTCTTGTCGACGACGGCGGATGCGCCGGCATGGTCGGCCTTGAGGCCCCAGAGCACGAGCACCCGCGCCTTGACCACCTCGCCGCCGATCGAGGCGACCGGCAGCAGCGTGTTGACGGCGCGGCCCATCCACTGCGCCATGAAGGCCTGGCCGAAGCTCGGTCCGAATCCGGGCTGGAACAGGATCTGCCAGCAGCGCGCGTTCATCAGCGCCGACGGCACCCAGATCAGCGGCACCCAGATCAACGCCCAGCCGGTGCCGATCAGCAGCGAAAATATCTCCGCCACGCCCTGCCAGGCGATCAGCGCGGTCATCACCGCGAGGCCGACGACGAGTCCGATGTAAGAGGCGATCTTCATGCCGGCTCCAATGGAAACAGGGCACTAAATAAAGAGCCGGGCGGGGAAATGCCACACTTTCCGTCGTTTCAGGCGCTTGCATCGACCGCGGCGCGCGGTTACAGAACCCCCGACCGAGTCACCTCGAGGAGCCTTGGCTCATGGCCGAGACCGGCTACCAGTTGAAACGCCCGACGCAGCTCCTGCCGCTGACCCGGCATTTCTCCTATCCGTTGACATTGGTGCTGGCGAAACTGCCGGTGACGCCGAACCAGATCACGGCGGTGTCGCTGGCGCTCGGGCTCGGCTGCGCCGCCTGCCTCGCGCTCGGCACCAAGGAAGCGGCGATCTGGGGCGCGGTAATGCTGATCGCCAGCTATACCTTCGACAACTGCGACGGCGAGATCGCCCGCCTCAAAGGGCTTTCTTCCGAATGGGGCGCGCAGTTCGACGACCTCGCCGACTGGCTCGTCGACGGCGCGTTCTTCGCCGGCCTCGGTTGGGGCGTCGCCGAGGCGCGGGGCGAGATGCTGTGGCTCTGGCTCGGTCTCGCCGCCACCGCCGGCGCCACCATCGACTTTTGCGTCGACCTGGTGTTCCACGCCAAGGCCAAGAAGAACCCGAAAGCCAAGTCGCGCGAGGAGACCGCCAAGGGCGAGCGCAAGCCCGAGGACTTCCTCGACTGGCTGATCTTCATCTTCCACAAGCTGAGCCGCGCCGACTTCTGCGTCATCGTGCTCGTCCTGGTGCTGTTCGACGTGCATTGGGTGTTGCTACCGCTGGCAGCCGTCGGCGCACAGGCCTATTGGGTGACCGACCTGTTCCAGCGCGCGCGCGGCTGGCATACGTGACGCCATCGTCATGCCCGGGCTCGACCCGGGCATCCACGGCTTAACGCCGCATCCGCCATCGAAATGGATTGCCGGGTCGAGCCCGGCAATGACGAAAAGGCCTTGTCGCCATCACTCCCGGTGATAGGGATGGCTGGCGAGGATGCTCTCAGTTCGGTATAGCTGTTCCGCCAGCATGGCGCGCACCATCAGGTGCGGCCAGGTCTGCGGCCCGAGCGAAAGCTTGAGGTCGGCCGTTCTCAGCACCGCCTCGCCGTGGCCGTCGGCGCCGCCGATCAGGAACGCGATTTCGCGCACGCCCTCGTCGCGCCAGCCGCCGATTTTTTCCGCCAGCGCCTGGCTCGACAACGCCTTGCCGCCGCCGTCGAGCGCCACCAGCTTGGCGCCGGCCGGCACACCCACGAGCAGCAGTTCGGCCTCGCGCCGTTTCAACTCGGCCGGCGCGAGCTTCTTCTTTTCCTCGACTTCGATGAGTGTGGGTTTCGGCCTCAGGCGCGCGACGAAATGCTCGAAAAGAGCCCTCTCCGGGCTGCTCTTCCAGCGGCCGACGGCCACGATGGCGAATTTCACGGGCGCCTTGACGGCTCGAGCGCGTCGCGCGCTTTAAGCCGTGGTCCCGATGGCCGGTGCCCGCGCGGGCGTCGCCCAGATCTTCTCCAGATTATAGAACTCGCGCACTTCCGGGCGGAACAGGTGGACGATGACGTCGCCACCATCGATCAGCACCCAGTCGCACTGACCGGTGCCTTCGACCTGGACCCCCTTGAGGCCCATGCCCTTCATTCTGCGCTGGAGATGATCCGTCATGGCGCCGACATGGCGCTGCGACGTTCCGGAGGCAATGACCAGATAATCCGCGATTTCGGTCTTGCCGGCGAGTTCGATGACGACGATCTGCTCGGCCTTGTCGTCATCGAGAGTTTTCTCCACCAGTTCGAGTATGGACCCGACCGATGGCGGTTTCTCGGCGTGTGGTATTGTTGTGCTCCTTTCCTCGTCGCTCGACTGCCTAAGCGCGATCGCCCGTCAAGCTCAATACCCGGCGAAGCCGCGTGGCCGACTGTGGATTGTGCGGCCGCTTGAACAACACCCAGGCGGGCGGTCGCTGATCCGCCAGGCGCCGGCCCCGGAAAGATGGCAGCCGGTATCTGGCAAACCGCCGGGCGGCTCGCGCCTGCTCGGCACGTAAAGAATACGTGGGTCGTGCAAAAACCGCAACGGGGACGGTGTGAAAGATTCGTGACCAGTCGCGCCAGCGATGCACCTGCAACAGGTTGTCGGCGCCCATCAGCCAGACGAACCGCGCGTCCGGAAATCGCTCTACCAGCGCCGCCAGCGTGTCTGCGGTGTAGCGGGTGCCAAGCTTGGTCTCCATGTCGGTGACGACGATGCTGCGGCCCTGCGCCGCGCGCCTGGCCGACATCATGCGTTCGGCCAGGGGTGCCATGCCGGCCGCCGGTTTCAGCGGGTTCTGCGGCGACACCAGCCACCAGACCGAATCGAGGCCGAGTTTCTCCAACGCCAGTTCGGAAAGCTCGACATGGCCGTCGTGCGCCGGGTTGAACGAACCGCCCAGGAGGCCGATGCGTTCGCCGGGCGCGGGTTTCGGGCCGGTCGATTCCGGGTTCAGGGGCGGCATTGCCCGGTGCCGCGCACCACGTACTTCATCGAGGTCAATTGCTCGACGCCGACCGGGCCGCGCGCGTGCAGCTTGCCGGTCGAGATGCCGATCTCGGCACCCATGCCGAACTCGCCGCCGTCGGCGAACTGGGTCGAGGCATTGACCATGACGATGGCGCTGTCGACCTCGTTGAGGAACTTCTCAGCCGTCGCCGCATCCGAGGTGACGATGGCGTCGGTGTGCTGCGAGCCGTGCTCGGCGATGTGGCGGATGGCGTCCTCGACACCGTCGACCGTGCGCACCGAGATGATCTTGTCGAGGTATTCCGTGTCCCAGTCGGCGTCGGTCGCCGGCACCATGCTGGAACAGAGCGCGCGCGCCTCGGCATCGCCGCGCACCTCGCAGCCGGCGGCGATCAGGTCGTCGACGATGCGGGTCAGCATCGAGAGCGCGCGCCGGTCGATCAGCAGCGTCTCGGTAGCGCCGCAAATCCCGGTGCGGCGCATCTTGGCGTTGAGCACGATGTCGTACGCCATGGCGGCGTCGGCGGCGGCGTCGACGTAGGTGTGGCAGATGCCTTCCAGGTGCTTGAACAGCGGCACCCGGCTTTCCGCCGAGACCCGCTCGATCAGCGACTTGCCGCCGCGCGGCACGATCACGTCGATGCTGTCGGTCATGGTCAGCATGATGCCGACGGCGGCGCGGTCGCGGGTCGGGACGCGCTGGATCGCGGCCTCGGGCAGGCCGGCCTGCTTGAGCCCCCATTGCAGGCTTTCCAGGATGGCGGCCGACGAATGGAAGCTCTCCGAGCCGCCGCGCAGGATCGCCGCGTTGCCGGCCTTGAGGCAGAGCGCGCCGGCGTCGGCGGTGACGTTGGGCCTGGATTCGTAGATCACGCCGATGACGCCCAAGGGCGTGCGCCGGCGCTCGATGTGGAGGCCGTTCGGCCGGTCCCATTCGTCGGTGACGGCGCCGACCGGGTCGGGCAGCCTGGCGACTTCCTCGAGCCCCCTGGCCATGCCCTCGATGCGGCTCTCGTCGAGCGCGAGGCGGTCGAGCATGGCGTCGGACAGGCCCTTCTGCTCGGCGTAGGCCATGTCCTTGGCGTTCTGGGAGCTGATCGGGTTCTGGGTGCGTCGGAGCGCCGCCGCGGCTTCGGTCAAAGCCTTGTTCTTGGCCTCGGTCGAGGCGGTGGTGAGCACGCGCGCGGCATCCTTCGCGGCCTTGCCGATGGCGGCCATCATCTCGGGGATGTTCTCTTTCTCGACGCTCTCGGTCATCATCCGATCCTCGACAAAACGTCCTCAGTCCAATGCCAGGTCGTCGCGGTGGATCATTTCGTCGCGGCCACGGTAACCCAGCGCCGCTTCGATTTCACTGGTTTTGTTGCCCATGATGCGGCGCGCGTCGTCGGCCGAATAGGCGGAAATCCCGCGTCCGAGCCGGCGCCCGTCGAGGGCGAGCACGATCACCGCGTCGCCGCGCTCGAAGCCGCCGCGCACCTCGGTGACGCCGGCCGGCAGCAGGCTCTTGCCGGCGGCGAGCGCCTTGACCGCGCCTTCGTCGACGACGATCTCGCCGGCCGGTTTGAGCGCGCCGGCGATCCAGCGCTTGCGTGCCGTCTTCGGGTTGGCGTCCGGCAGGAACCAGGTCGCCGGCGCGCCTTCGTCGATGGCGGCGAGCGGGTGGACGCGGGTGCCGTCGCAGATCACCATGCGGGCACCCGAGCCGAGCGCGATGCGCGCGGCTTCCAGTTTGGTGACCATGCCGCCCGCGCCGTCAAAGCTCTTCGACGTGCCGGCCATGGCGAGGATTTCGGGCGTGATGTCGCCGTGCACCTCGGCGACTAGCTTGGCGTCGGCGTGCTGGCGCGGGTCCTGCTCGTAGAGGCCGTCGATGTTGGACAGCAACACCAGCGTATCGGCGCTGATCATGGCGGTGACGCGCGCGCCCAGGCGGTCGTTGTCGCCGAAGCGGATCTCGTCGGTGGCGACCGTGTCGTTCTCGTTGATCAGCGGAATGGCGCCGAGCTTGAGCAACGTCTCCAGCGTGTTGCGGGCGTTGAGGTAGCGCCGGCGGCTTTCCGAATCGTCCAAGGTCAGCAGCACCTGGGCGACGGTGATGCCGTGCAGCGCCAGCACCTCCTGGTAGGCGTGCGCCAGCCGGATCTGGCCGGTGGCGGCGGCGGCCTGGCTCTCCTCGAGCTTGAGCTTGCCGTCCTTGAGGCCCAAGTGCCGGCGGCCGACGGCGATGGCGCCACTTGAGACCAGGATCACCTCCTGGCCGCGCTCGCGGCAGGCGGCAACATCGGCGGCGAGCGCCTCCAGCCACTTGCGGTGCACGGTGCCGCGTTCCGGGTCGACGAGCAGCGCCGAGCCGATCTTGACGACGACGCGCTTGGCCGTGGCGATCTTGTGGCGTGTGGTCATGGGATGAACACCCGGGGTTCGGCGGCGGCCGCGTCGGCCTCGTCGCGGGCGCGCTGGACCTCGGCGAAGACGCTGTTCAGCATTTCTTCCATGCTGATACCGGCGACCGCCGAGATCACCGCGACCGGCCGGCCGATCGCTTTCTGCAATTTCTTCGCCTTCTTCTCGGCGTCCTTTGCCGGGACCGCGTCGCACTTGCTGAGCGCCACGATCTCGGTCTTCTCGGCGAGGCCGTGGCCGTAGGCCTCAAGCTCGCCACGCACCACCTCGTAGGCCGCGCGCGGGTCCTCGGTCGTGGCGTCGATCAGGTGCACCAGCGCGCCGCAGCGCTCGACGTGGCCCAGGAAACGGGTGCCGAGCCCGGCGCCTTCGCTGGCACCCTCGATCAGGCCGGGGATGTCGGCGAGCACCAGTTCCGCGTCGCCGCGCCGGAGCACGCCCAGGTTCGGGTGCAGCGTGGTGAAGGGATAGTCGCCGATCTTGGGGTGGGCGCGCGTTACCGCCGCGAGCATCGTCGACTTGCCGGCGTTGGGAAGCCCGATCAGGCCGACGTCGGCGATCAGCTTGAGCCGGAGCCAGACCCAGCGTTCCTCGCCCGGCCAGCCGGTATCGGCGCGCCTGGGCGCC
>JAYNJY010000044.1:0-13548 GCA_038110665.1 Rhodospirillaceae bacterium
ATCAGTGCGAGATAGTCGCCCATCTTCTATTCCCAGACAGCGCGGCGCCCGGCCAGGAACTGGGCGCATTTGATTAGCTCGGCCAGGCCCTGCAACGCGAGCAGGAAGAAGCCGATGAAGAAGGTCAGGCGGAACGGCCAGATCAGCGGGTTCCAGGCCGACTGGCCGGAATGCTCGCCGCTCACGAAGGCCTCGATCCAGTAGTCCCAGAGCCCGAGCGAGACCCAGCAGACCACCGGCATGAACAACAGCAGGTAGCCGGCGACGTCGAGCAGCGCGCGGACGCGCGGCGGGAAATGGATGTAGAGGATGTCGATGCGGATGTGGGCCCGGTCGCGCAGCGCGAAGGCGGCGCCGATCAGCGAATGGATGCCCATCGCCATGTAGCCGAGCTCGAACGCCCAGATCGTCGGCGCGTCGAGCACGTAGCGCGAAAACACCTCGTAGCAGCTCGCCAGGATCAGCGGCAGCACCACCCAGGCGATCAGCAATCCGGCCGACCCGGTGATCCTCTCGATCCAGCGTACCAGCGCGTCCATGCGCCGTTCTCCCTCTTATTCGTCGTTCGGTCAAAAGGACGGGGGACGCGCGGCACGCGCCCCCCGACCGGTCTTACTTCGCAGGGTCAGTCGGAAACCACGTTGCGGTAGTATGTCGCCTGGCTCCACAGCTTTTCGAAGTCGCGCTGGCTCTTCAGCACCTTGGCGAACCAGGGATTGTCCTTGGCCTGCTTGTCGGCCCACTCGAGCGCCAGCTTCTTGGCTTTGCGCTGCACGTCGGCGTCGAGCACGATGACCTCGTTGCCCTGGCTCTTGTAGAAGTCGAGCGCCTTGGCGTCTTCCTGGCCGATGCGCGTCCAGGTTTCGAAGGTGACCGTCTTGGCGGCGAGTTCGACCATCTGCTTGTCGCGCGCCGAGAGCTTGTTGAAGGCGGCCGGGTTGATGACCATCTCGAACGGCGCGACCGGCTGGTGCACGCCCGGGATGATCACGTACTTGGCGATCTTGTGGAAGCCGGTCGACTTGTTCTCGTAGAGGGTGCCCCACTCAGTCGCGTCGATGGCGCCGCGCTCGAGCATGGTGTAGACCTCGCCGCCCGGCGTGGTCACCGGGGCGGCGCCCAGGTTCTTCGAGATTTCGAGCCAGGCGCCGGCGGTGCGGAGCTTCAGGCCGGCGAGGTCGGCCAGCGTCTTCACCGGCTTGCGCGAATGCAGGAAGGCCTCGGCCGTGCGGATGAAGCACGGGAACGAGACCAGGCCGGCTTTCTCCATGTTGAAGTCGCGCCACATCTGCAGTCCGCCGCCCTCGTAGAGCCAGTGCAGCATGCGCTCGGAATCCATCGAGCCGGCGTAACCGCCGAACAGCACCAGCGTCTTGTCCTTGCCCCAGTCGTAGCCGGGCCAGGTGTGGCCGGCCTCGGCGACGCCCTTGGCGACGGCGGAGCGGACTTCCAGGCCCTTGGAGAGCTGCCCGGCCGGGAATATCTTGATCTCGACGCGGCCGTCGGTCAGGAACTTGACCTTGTCGGCGAAGGCCTTGGCGCCGATTTCCATCAAGGGCCCGCCGCCCCAGCTCGTCGCCATCTTCCAGTTGTGTTCGGCGGCTCCGGCGGGACTCGCGGCGGAGAGCGCCACGACCGCGCCGAGCATGGTCATTTTCTTCATGAAGTGCATTGGGTTTCCTCCCGGTTGGTGTGTCGTCGTCGTGAGATTGTCGGCGTCTCGCGCCTGTCCTATTCCGGCTCGCCGGAACTCCCCTCCGCCGTCGCCCGCGAGACATTCCGCGGCGGCGGTAATCCCCCTTCAGCCGGTGCCGAGCCCGGCCAGCACCGCGTCGATGTCGGCGGCGCTCATCGTCCAGTCGTTGTCGAGATCGGCGATGACCGCCTGCATGAAGGCGTCGGCCAAGCCGAGCGCCTTGGCGTCGTCGCCGAGGTGGTCGGCCAGGATGGCCAGCGCCAACTGCTTCGGCTCGTTGCCGACGTAGGTCCATTCGAACCCGCTGTTGGTGAAGCGCTGGATGTCGTAACGCTCGGCGAGCGGCGCGCCGTCCACGGTCACCTTGATGCCGTCGATGGTGCGCGCGCCCTGATAGGTCTTCATGCTCGGCTTCCCCCCTCCGAGATTCCGCTCGGCGTCCGCGCTGGACAACCCGGCGTTACTGATATATCTCAAGTATGTTATAGACGGCCCGACGGGATGTAAAGCGCCTATCGTCGCGGCCGAGGGGAGACACCGTCACATGACCAGCGCCATCGACGTCATCCACGCGGACCACGACCTCGCCCGCGTGCTCGACGCACTGGAGGCCGGCGTCGCCGGCGGCGATACGAAAAGCCGGATTTCGAGATGCTCGGACGCATCGTCTACTACGTTCGCGTCTTCCCCGACTGCTTCCACCACCCGAAGGAGGAGAAGTTCCTGTTTCCGGCGCTGCGCAGTCGCGACCCGTAAGCGGTGCCGGCGATCGAGGAACTGGAGCGCCAGCACGCCGCGGGCGAGAAACTGTTGGGCGTCCTGGCCGAACGCCTGCGCGCCGCCGAGGACGACTTTCCCGCCGGCATGAAGGCGTTGCGGGAAGCCCTGAACACCTACGTCGCCCTCCAGAAGAGCCACATCGCGCTCGAGGAAACGGAAATCCTGCCGCGCGCGCGGAAATGCATTCCCGACGCCGACTGGCGCGCCATCGACCGCGCCTTCGGCGCCGACCAAGATCCGTTGTTCGGCGCCAACCTGGAAACCGGCTTCCGCGCGCTGCACGCCAGGATCGTCGGCAAGTAGCAACCCCGAACTAGCGCGCCTCGCGCCGCGCCTGGAGAAACGCCCGCATGTGGAACGCCGCCTGCGCCGGCACGTAGCGGAAACCCCGCCCGACTGGGCAGGCCCGGCGCGCGCGGCAGCCCTCGGCCATGCAGTCGGCGCCGGCCGCCGTTTCCAAGTGATCCGCGCAGGCCGGCACGTCGTAGCCGGCGGCGGTGGAGGCGCCGACCGGACAGGTCGAAAGGCAGGGCTTCTCCGCGCAGCTTTCGCAAGGCGGCGACGACGGCTTCGCCGCCGGCAACGCCAACGTCTCGGGAAGCGCCAGGGCGCCCCGGTAGCCGTGCCAAAGCCCGTATTCGGGATGGATGAAAATGCCGAGCGGCGAGTGGTGGCAGGCCTCGGCCTTGCGCGCCCAGCGCTGGAACGGCAAATGCGGCGGCTCGAACGGATAGAACGCCCTGCCGCCGAAGCTTTCGGCGAGCGGGCCGAGCTTGGCTTTGGACCAGGCATCGAGCGGTTCGCGGGCCGGGTCGCGTTCCGCGGCGAAGGCCTGCCACATGTGCGGCCCGGCGTTGCCGGCCAGCACCAGCGTGCCGGCGGCGACGCCGGGCGACGCTTCGGGCACGCCGTCGTCCGGCGCTGGATTGAAGGCGCCGCGCGGCGTCAGCCCGGCCCCCAGGAGCGCCGCCTCGACGATTTCCAGGGTCAGGCTCATGCCGGCGCCCGTCAGCGCGCCGGTTCGGTGCCGACGGTGGCGCGGGTGAAGGTCTCGACGTAGTCGACCAGCCGGTCGGCGGCCTCGGCGGCGCCGTACGGGTCGCCGTCGGCGATGCGCCGGGCAACCGCCGCGTGCAGGCGCGCGCAGAGCGGCATGTCGGCGGCCTTCTTGTAGTGCACGTACCAGAACCGGCGCGAGAGGCCGTTCATCAGCCCGATGGCGCGCACCGCGTACTCGTTATGGGCGGCGGCGGCGAGCAACTGGTTGAAGGCGTTGTCGTAGCGCATGAAGGCGATGTCGTCGTTGTCGCGCGCGGCGGCCTCCATGCCGTCGGCGATCTCGATGAAGGTGTCGCGCTCGGCCTCAGTGCGACGGATCGCGCCGGTGCGCGCCATCAACCGCTCGATCTCGCGCCGCACTTCGAGCGCCAGCAGTTGCTTGCCCGGATTGATCTCGGAAACCAGGATGCCCTTCCGGGGCAGGATCATGATCAGGCCCTCGCGCGCGAGGCGCTGCAACGCCTCGCGGATCGGCGTCCGGCCGATGCCGAGCTGTTCGGAAAGCGCGGTCTCGGAAAGCACTTCGCCCGGCCGCAAGTTCAAGGTGACGATTAACTCCTCGAGCTCGCGATAGGCCTTGTCGGTCAGGCTCGCGGGCTTTTCCGCGTCACGCCGGGCTGCGGCGGGGGCAAGGGCCATGGTCTCACCGTACTCGTTCATCGGAGCCCGGACCGGGCCCCTGGGTCAAATCCCGGCGTCCTTATATCTGCTTTCTGCGCTCCACCAAAGTCGCGAATTCGTCGTAGACCTTGTCGTCGACGCCGTAGGTGTGGTCGTCGTCGGGGAATTTGCCGATCTTCACCTCGTCGACGTACTGGCGGATGCCGCCGACGGCGACCTCGGTCAGCTTGGCGAAGCGCTTGGTGAACTTCGGCTTGAAGTCGGTGAACACGCCCAACAGGTCATAGCAGAGCAAAATCTGGCCGTCGGTGCCGACGCCGGCGCCGATGCCGATGGTCGGGATTTCCAATTGTTCCGAGATCAGCTTGGCGATCTTGCCGGGCACCGCCTCGAACTCGAGCATGAAGCAGCCGGCGTCCTGGATAGCGAAAGCGTCCTCCAGGATCTTCATCGCCGCTTCCGCCGTGCGGCCCTGGATCTTGAAGCCGCCGAACATGGCGACCGTGTGCGGCGTCAGGCCGATGTGCGACGCCGTCGGGATGCCTGCGTCGACGAGCGCCTTCAGGATATGCGCCTGGGACTTGCCGCCCTGTGGCTTGACCGCGTCACTGCCGGCCTCCTGCATGAAGCGCGTCGCGTTGACCAGCGCCTTCTCTGCCGTGTGATAGCTCTGGTAGGGCATGCAGCCGAGCACGAAGGTATTGGGCGCGCCCCTGCGCACCGCCTGGCTGTGCAGCACCATCATGTCCATGGTGGCGGGGATGGTGTTGGGATGGCCGTGCGCGATCATCGCCAGGCTGTCGCCGACCACGGCGACGTCGACGCCGGCCATCTCGGCCCATTGCGCGGAGGTGTAGTCGGGCACCGACATGTAGACCATCTTCTCGCCGGTGGTCTTGGAATCCCTGATCTCGGTAATCGTGCGCTTCTTGCGCGCTTCGTCGCTCACGGCCGCGGCCCTCCCCGTTGACGCCCCGGCCGCTGGCGGCAAGGCGTGATGTTCGTGTGATATATTAGCGGCAAGATAGTGCCGCCGCTCGGACGCGGTCAAGGCCGCTCACGCGTTGCCGTCACCCGCCGAGGCGCCGACCTGGCCGGCGGGAAGGTCGAGCGTCACCGTGGTGCCGCGCCCAGACTGCGATTTCACCTCGACGGTGCCGTCGTGCATCTCGACGTACTTCCTGACGATGGTGAGGCCGAGGCCGACGCCCTCGTCGGCGTCGTCAAGTTTCTCCACCACCGAGCCGCGTTCGAAGGCGCGGAACACGCGCTCGCGCTCCTCGGTCGGAATGCCGACGCCGGTATCGGAAACGGCGAGCCGGATGCGTCCGGCTTCGTGCCCCTTTTCCCGCCTCGCTTCGAGCCGCACCGAGCCGCGCTCGGGCGTGAAGTTGACGGCGTTCGACAGCAGGTTGAACACGACCTGCTTGAGGCGCCGCTCGTCGGCAACCATCCAGCCGATGTCGGGCGGGCAGTCGAAGCTCATGTGCAGGTTCTTGCGCCGGGCGCGCTCGTTGACCAGGTTGAGCGCCGAAACCAGCATGGCGTGCAGGTCGAAGGTTTCGCGTTGCAGTTCGAGCTGGCCGGCCTCGACGGCGGCGAGATCGAGGATGTCGCGAATCACGCCGACGAGGGCGCGCGACGTGTTGAGGATGCCCTCGGCGTAGTCCTTCTGGCGCGGGTTCAAGTCACCGAAATAGTTCTGCCGCAGCATGTCGGCGAAACCGATGATGGTGTTCATCGGCGTGCGCACCTCATGCGAGACGCTGGCGATGAAGCTCGACTTCATGCGGTCGGCCTCGCGGTAGGCGTCGGCCTGGTTGCGCAGCGCCTGTTCGACGCGGGACGAATCGGTGACGTCGAGATAGGTCAGCAGCACGGCGCCGTCGGGCAACGGCTGCGTCGCGTAGTCGACGACGGTGCCGTTGGCGAGCGTCTGGCGCCCCTTCGTACCGGCGCGCGACAGCATCCGCGTCACCGTCAGTTCGCGGTGCCGGCGCCAGGTCTCGTCGTTCCAAGTGCCCTCGCCTTCCGGCGGCGGTATCAGTTTGCGCGTGCGCTCGACCGCTTCCGAAAGGTGTGGCCCGGCTGCCAGCGCCGCCTCGTCGAACTGCCACAGCCTGGCGTAGACCGGGTTGTGCAGCTTGAGCCGGCCGTCGGTGCCGTAGACGGCGACACCTTCCTGCAGGTTGTCGAGGGTCTCGCGCTGGACCGCGTTGAGCTCGTTGACGGAGCGTTCGAGATTGAGCTGTTCGCTCAGGTCGTCGTAGGCGAAGGCGAGCCCGCCGTCGCCGTAGGGCGCGGTGGTGGCGCTGACGGTGCGGCCGTCAGGCAGGTGCAGCGTTTCCGTGACGGCGGCGCCAAGCGCGTTGAACTTGGCCAGGCTTTCCGCCTTGAAGGCGCGAAAGTCGGCGACCTCCGGCAGGCGCCGCATCTCGCGCAGCTTTTCCAGCACCTCACCGAAGTCGGGCCGGTCCTGGAGCCAGCCGGGATCGAGCCCCCACAGTTTGGCGTAGGCGCGGGTGAAGAACTCGAGGCGCTTGTCGGCGCCGAAGATGGCGACCGCCGAGCCGAGCGTCTCGAAGATCGCGTCGCGCGCCTGCGAGCGGCGCTTCAGTTCGCCTTCCGCTCCCTCGCGCTCGGTGCGGTCGACGGCGAAACCGACGGTGCCGCCGATCGCCTGGCCGTCGGGGCCACGCTGGCCGAGCGGCACCTCGGTGACGTCGAGCAGCACGGCTTGGCCGTCCTTTTCGACCAACCGGCGTTCGCCGATCGGCCGTCCGGCGTTGCGCGCGTCCGACGCCATGGCCGCGTCTTCGGCGACGGCGCCGGCGCCGGCGCGGTTGACGAAGGCGAGGCGCAGCGACGAGTCGCGGAGCCAGATCGGGAACGGCAACGCGTCAAGCAACGCCGTCAGGTGGCGGTCGTCGAGGCCGGACTGGTTGGTGCGGTGCTGCGGTTCGGCCGGCTGGGCGGCGCCGCCGCCAAGCTCGCTCCGGACCGCGCTGACGTCGCGCATCCAGACGATGTCGGCGACCGGCTGGCCGTCCTCGGTCTCGGCGCGCGCGCCGACCGCCTGGAGCGTGCGCTCGCCGCGCTCGAGCAGGATGTCGAATCGCGTGCCGGTGCCGCGCAGCGCGGACACGTTGCGTTCCAGCTTCGCCAGCGCTTCCGGCCCGAACTTTGCCCGGATGTCGTCGTAGCTCGCCTGGGTGCCGGCCTCGAGATCGAGCAGCACGGCCAGGCGCCGGGAGCAGGTGATACCGCCGAGCACGTGGTCCCAAAGGAAGATGCCGTCGGGCGCCGTCGCCAATATCTCGCGGGCCCGCGTCGCCACGCCCTGCAGCCGGTCGCGCTCGGCGCTCAGTTGCGCCAGCCGGCCGCGCTGCGCCCAATAGAGAATCAGCAGCACAACCGCGAAGGCGGCGGCGCCGATGGCCGCCAGATGGGCGGGTGTCAGGGCCTTGAGGGCGGTTGCCGAGTCCATCGCCGCATTTAGCCATCCAAGGCGACGGCGGGCAAGCTTGCGCCGGCCGTCGCGGGGATTTCCCAACGGCGCCGATTGCGGCAACATGACGGGCAACGACAAGGCAGGCAAGGATCGCCCCGGTGTTGCAACTGCTGCGCAGGAAGTTCACCCCCGTCGACGACGTCACGGCCGCGGACATAGACCACGCCTGGCGCATTTTCCGGCTCAACGGCATCGGCACCCAGGTCATGGAAACGCTGACGCTGGGCACGTTCCTGACCGCCTTCGCGTTGCAACTGGGCGCGTCGAACGCGTTAATCGGCTTGCTCGCCGCCGCGCCCTATCTCGCAAATTTCGGCCAGCTCGCCGGCGTCTACCTGGTCGAAACGCTGCGCAACCGCTGCATCGTCACCGTCGTCGCCGGTTTCATGGCCAGGCCGCTGCTGTTTTTGCTGCCGCTGGCGGCGCTGATGCCGGAACCGCGCTGGGGCCTGGTGCTGGTATTCGTGGTCATCCTGGTGCACTACTTCATCGGCTCGGTCCAGGGCGTCGCCTGGCGTTCGCTGGTGCGCGACGTCGTCGCCGAGGACCGGCGCGGCGTCTTCTTCGGCGCGCGCGTGCGCCTGATGACTGCTATCGGCATGGTCATCGGTCTCGCCGCCGGCGTGTTCCTCGACCACTAGACGAAGTTCGGCCTGGGGCCGCAGAAGTGGGCCTACTCGGTGCTGTTCGTCGTCGCCGGCATTTGCGGCGCGCTCGCGATCTGGCCGCTCGCCAGGATCCGGGAGCCACGCTTGGCGCCGGCACTGGAGCCGCCCAAGCTGACGGCGCTGCTGGAAAAGCCGTTCCAGGACCCCAACTTCCGCAACCTGATGATCTTCCTGGTGGCGTGGAACTTCGCCGTCAACCTGGCCGCGCCCTTCTTCACCGTGCACATGTTCCAGCGCCTAGAACTCAACGTCTTCACGGTGACCGCCTTGGCGACCACCAGCCAGGTCGCCAACATCGCCGTGCTCGCCACCTTCGGGCGCCTGACGGACCGCTTCAGCGCCAAGTCGGTGATGGCGGTCTCCGCACCCTTATTCCTGCTCTGCGTGTTCGCCTGGGTGTTCACCACGCGGCCGGCCGAGGCGACGACGACGATCGCGCTCTTGGCCGGCATCCATCTCGTCACCGGCATCGCCACTGCCGGCGTCACCATCGCGTCGACGACCATCGCCATGCGCCTGGCGCCGCGCGAACACGCCACCGCCTATCTCACCGCCAACGGTTTGCTGACCTCGCTCGCCGCCGGCATCGCGCCGGTACTCGGCGGGCTGACCGCCGACTTCTTCATCAACCAGCGCCTTTCGTTGGTGCTGCACTGGCACAGCGCCGAGCGCGACATCGCCTTCGAAACGCTGAAGATCGAGCACTGGGATTTCTTCTTCGTGCTGGCCGGGCTGTTCGGCCTCTACGCGTTGCATCGCTTGAGCCACGTCGTCGAGAAGGGCAGCGTTTCCGAGCGCGTGGTGATCGGCGAGTTCCTGGCCGAGACCAAGCGCAACATCCAGAATATCTCGCCGGTGGCGGGCCTGAAGCAGCTGACCGAATGGCCGTTCGCCATGATCCAGCGCCGCGTCTTCCGCTCGCGCCTGGAGGCCGTCCGCGAGGCCAGGCGCCAAGCTCGCAGCACGCCGCCGCCCGGCGGCGGCGCCAGCGACCAGACCGGCGACTAGCCCGGCATCTATGCTTGCGGCGCGAACGGCACCACGGCGCAGCCGCCGGTGCCGGCGACCAGGATGTGCGCCGGCGGCACCTCGTGCCAGGAATCGGCCACCTCGTCCAACGGCTCGGAGACGATCAGGCAGGCCTGGTCGGCATCGACCACCTTGACGTCGAGCGCGTCCAACGGGTGCACGCCGAGGGTGTAGTAAAGTGTCGGCGCGACGCCTGCGCTGGCGAAGCGCAGCGCCATGATCGTCTCGCCGTCGCTCAAGGCCGCCGTCATGGCGAAGCGCTCGGCGACGCTGGCCGCCTGCATCTCGGCCAGCACCAGCGCGACCGCGCGGCGGAACGTGCCCTCCGGGTCGGTCTCCAGGCCGAAGGTCAGCAGCAGGTAGCAGAACACCTCGCTGTCGGTGGTGCCCTGTATCAGCGGGAACAACGACGGGTCGACGGCCATGACGAGCGCGCGCCGGACCCGCGCGAAGCCGCCGATGACGCCGTTGTGCATGAACAGGTAGCGCTTTTAGGCGAACGGGTGGCAGTTGAGCCGGGTCACCGCCGTGCCGGTGGTGGCCCGCACGTGGCCGAAGAGCAGCCGCGAGGCGATCTGCTCGACCAGGCTCTTCAGGTTCGAATCGTTCCACGCCGGCTGGATGTCGCGGAACACGCCGGGCTCCGGCCGGGCACCGTACCAGCCAATGCCGAACCCGTCGGCGTTGACGGTGGTGATGCTCTGGTGCGCATCACGGCTCTGGGTAATGAGCGAGTGCTCGGGCTTGAGAATCAGGCTTTCGAGATAGATCTGCGGTCCGGCGTAGGCGAGCCAGCGGCACATGGCGGCGTTCCCCTTCCCAAACCGGAATCTCGGGAGGAGATTGTCACCGCCCCATGCCATCCGGCAAGCGCCGGATGCGGAAGCGTCAGTAGCGGTAGTCGTCCGACTTGAACGGACCCGCTACCGGCACGCCGATGTAGTCGGCCTGGGCCTGAGAGAGTTCGGACAGGTTGACGCCGAGCTTGGCCAAATGCAGCCGCGCCACTTTCTCGTCCAGGTGCTTGGGCAGCACGTAGACTTGGCGTTCGTACTTACCGTCGGCGTTGTTCTTGTAGAGCTCGATCTGCGCCAGCGTCTGGTTGGTGAACGACGCCGACATCACGAAGCTCGGATGGCCGGTGGCGCAACCGAGGTTCACCAGCCGGCCCTGGGCCAACAGGATGATGCGGTTGCCGCCCGGGAACTCGATCTCGTCGACCTGCGGCTTGATGTTGGTCCACTTGACGTTCTTCAGGCCGGCGACCTGGATCTCGTTGTCGAAGTGGCCGATGTTGCAGACGATGGCGCGGTCCTTCATGGCGCGCATGTGGTCGACGGTGATGATGTCGATGTTGCCGGTGGTGGTGACGAAGATGTCGCCCTGCGGCGCGGCCTGCTCCATGGTGACGACCTCATAGCCCTCCATGGCGGCCTGCAGCGCGCAGATCGGGTCGATCTCGGTGACCATGACGCGGCAGCCGGAAGCGCGCAAGCTCTCGGCCGAGCCCTTGCCGACGTCGCCGAAGCCGGCGACGACCGCGACCTTGCCGGCCATCATCACGTCGGTGGCGCGGCGGATGCCGTCGACCAGGCTCTCGCGGCAGCCGTACTTGTTGTCGAACTTCGACTTGGTGACCGAGTCGTTGACGTTGATCGCCGGGAACAGCAGCGTGCCCTTGCGCGCCATCTCGATCAGGCGGTGCACGCCGGTGGTGGTCTCTTCCGTCACGCCCATGATGTCGGCGCCGGCCCTGGTGTACCAGGCCGGGTCCTTGGCGATGTGCGCCTTGATCGAGGCGTAGAGCACTTCCTCTTCCTCGCTGGTCGGCTTGCCCAGCACCTTGATGTCCTTCTCGGCGCGCTGGCCGAGGTGGATCAACAGCGTCGCGTCGCCGCCGTCATCGAGGATCATGTTGGGGGCGCCGCCGCCGTGCCATTCGAACAGGCGGTGCGTGTAGTCCCAGTATTCCTCCAGCGTCTCGCCCTTGTAGGCGAATACCGGCGTGCCGGTGGCGGCGATGGCGGCCGCGGCGTGGTCCTGGGTCGAGAAGATGTTGCACGACGCCCAGCGCACGTCGGCGCCGAGGTGCTTGAGCGTCTCGATCAGCACGGCGGTCTGGATCGTCATGTGCAGCGAGCCGGCGATGCGCGCACCCTTGAGCGGCTTCGACTTACCGTATTCCTCGCGGATCGCCATCAGGCCGGGCATTTCGGTCTCGGCCAAGCCGATTTCCTTGCGGCCCCAATCGGCGAGGCTCATGTCGGCGACGACGTAATCTTTAGAGGACATTACGGGCTCCCAAGCTGGCGGGTGTAAACACGCGGGCGGGTTTAGCGCACGCGGGCGCCCTGCACAAGGCCGGAAGCCTCGTTGGCCGGGGCCGGCGCCTAGCTGCGCCGGACCAGGGCCAGGCCGGCGCCGGTGATCATCAGCAGCCCGCCGGTGATGCGGTTGCGGATGCGGCCCTGCTTGGCGCCGCCGAGCCAGCGCCCGACCCGGCCGGCCATGATCGCGTAGCCGTTGTCGAGGATCAGCGCGAGCACGACGAAGGTGACGCTCATCAGCGTGAGCTGCGGCCCGAGCGGCGCGCTCGCGTCGATGAACTGCGGGAAGAGGGCGGCGTAGAACAGGATCGTCTTGGGGTTGGTGACGGCGACCAGGAAGCCGTGCGCCATGACCGAGAACACCGGCCCCTTGTCTGCCTTGCCCTGGGCGAGGTCGGCGGGCTTGGCGTTCCACTGCCGGAGGCCGAGGAAGATCAGGTAGGCGGCGCCGATCCAGCGAATCCAGTCGAACCAATGGCTCAGCACGTCGAGCAGCCAGGCCATGCCGAGCGCGCCGACGCCGAGCAGCACGGCCGAGCCGGCCGACGCGCCGAGCACGGTCAGCATGCCGCGCGTGGCACCGTGCGCCAGCGAATTGGCCACCGTCAGCGTCACGATCGGTCCCGGCATCAGGATCAGCAGCGCCGACGCCAGCACGTAGGCGATATATAGGTCGAACGACATCATGGCGGCAAGGTAGTGCCGAACACGGCCGCTGGAAAGCGCAATTGCCGGCTTTGCTCAAGCCGCGTCGACGCGCTATCCTGCCGCCATGATCGCGACCCGCGCCCGCACCCTACCGATGTTGATCGCGCTCCTGGCGGCGCTCGGCCTGGCCGGCTGCGCCCAGCCCAAGAAGGTGTGGCAGAAACCCGGCCTGACCGAGGAACAATGGGTCATTGACAGCGCCAACTGCCGTAGCCGCGCCCAGGACCTGGCCGAACGCGACTACGCCGGCCAACCCGGCGCCGATCCGGCCGGCGTCGACAACGCCAATTCCTACAATGCCCTGATGCGCAATTACGGCGCCAAGCGCAACCAGGAGAGCCTTTACCGGCGCTGCCTGGAGAGCAAGGGCTACCGCCTGATCGACCAGGTGCCCGCGACCAAGGCGTGAAAAAATCGGCCGCGTCCTACAGGAGCGCGACCGGCTACCCTACCCTTGGAGAGATCGGTTGAAACGTCAGGCGTCCGGCGTCAGGCGGCGTGCTTGTCGATGATGACGGCTTCGGCCCCGGCATGATCGTCGGCCGGCGGCGTGAACACGTGCACGGTGGCGCTCGGCGCCGGCTTGTAGGTGCCCTGCGCGATCGCTTCGATGTCGCCGCGGGTGATGCCGATGTCGTCGAGCAGGCGCTCGTCGAGGCCGAGCAGTTGCGCGCGCACGGAACGGGCGCGCAGATACGCCCGCAGGCGTTCAACGATGGTGTTGAACAGGATGCCGAGCCGCTCGCCGAGGTGCAGGTGGCGGGCGTGCTCGTCACGCAGTTCGGACGGCATGATGCAATCCAGCATCACGGAACCCGCTTGCGGGAACCACACGACGTCGTTTTGAAGACGTTGGTTCATGGTCGACTTGGACATGGCAGTAACTTTCGAATTTCGGTGTTGATCTCGGGGATGCGCGTAGGCTCGCCCTCGGGTCGGACCCTTCGCGCGCGGCTCACAATGGGCCTATCGGGGTCGCGCGTGAAGCGGAGTTGTTGCAGCGCAGCAATGCAAAAATCGCATGGCTTGGATGCCCGCCCGGCCCCGCGATTTGTAAGGAAAAGGCTTTCCGTGGTTCCGGCCGTTGGCCTACGATTGATCCGGGCAGGGGAATTGTCGGCGCATGACGGCCAACCCGATGAATTTTTT
>JAYNJY010000044.1:13558-15883 GCA_038110665.1 Rhodospirillaceae bacterium
TCTACGCCGACAACCTGATCGTCATCGGCGTCAACCGCCAGGCCATGGAAATCCTCGCCGTCCCGCCCGGCACGTTCGCCGCCGGACAACCGTTCGCGAAACTGGTCCGTCACGTCGCCGAGCTTGGCGGTTACGGCGGCCAGGGTTCGGTCGAGGCGCGCGTCGAAAAGCGCATGGCGATCGTCCGCTCGTTTGCCCCTTACGCGGCCGAGTAGCGCCGCGACGACGGCAAAATCGTCGCGGGCGTCGGCTACGTGGTCACCTATACCGACGCCACCGAACGTAAGGCCGGGGAACAGGCGGCGAAGGAAAACGAACAGCGTTTCCGTGATTTCGCCGAGATGGGATCCGACTGGTTCTGGGAAATGGGGCCGGACCTCCGGTTCATCTACCACTCGCCGCGCTATTTCGAGATCACCGGATTCCGGCCCGAAGACAAGATCGGCACCACACGCACCCAATACGTCGACCCGGCGAGCCTGAAGGTCGACCCTGAGAAGTGGGCCGCCCACCTGGCCGACCTCGAGGCCAGGCGACCGTTCCACAATTTCGAGTACGCCTTCGTCGTCCAGGACGGCCGCCAGATCAGCGCGCGCATCAGCGGCCTGCCGATGTTCGACGCCGACGGCGGCTTTCTCGGATACCGCGGCATCGGCACGGACATCACCGAGATGGTCGAGAACGCGCGCGCCCTCAAGGTCAGCGACGACCAGTTCCGCGCCTTCATCGACAGCCTGCCGGCCTTCGTCAACCTGAAGGACAGAGACGGTCACTAGCTGCTGATCAACCGCCGGCACTCCGAAGTGTTCGGCTTCCACCAGCAGCGCATCGTCGGCAAGGTCATCTCCGAGTTGCTGCCGGAACGCGAGGCCGACGACGCGGCGCTGCAGGAACGCGAGGTTCTCGAAACCAAGTCCGTGGTCACCCGCGAGCGCGAGATTCAGATCGACGGCAAGACGGGGGCGTTCCTGGTCACCAAGTTCCCGGTCTTGGGCGAGGACGGCGAGGTCGCCCGCATCGGCACCATCGGCACCGAGATCACCCAGTTGAAGGAGGCCCAGTCGGCGCTGCTGGCCGCCAAGGCCGAGGCCGAGGCCGCCAACCGTTCCAAGTCCGACTTCTTGGCGGCCATGAGCCACGACCTGCGCACGCCCCTAAACGCCATCATCGGCTTCGCCGACGCGATCAGCCTGCAGTACTTCGGTGCGATCAACGACAAATACCAGGAGTATGCCCAGGACATCCGCTGGAGCGGCGAGCACCTGCTCGCCCTGATCGGCGACATTCTCGACGTCACCGCCATCGAAGCGGGCAAGCTCGAGATGCGGATGGAAGAGCTGGCCGTCGGCGAGGTCGTCGCGGAGTGCGTCAAGATCATCAAGGGCGAGGCCCGCGCGCTCGCCATCGAGCTCAGCATCGACATGCCGTCGCAGTTGCCGCCGCTCCGCGCCGACCGCCAGGCGGTCAAGGAGATCCTGCTCAACCTGCTCGCCAACGCGATCAAGTTCACGCCGCGCGACGGCACCGCGACGCTCGCGGTCACGGCCGCCGGCGACAGCCACGTCATCACCGTGCGCGATACCGGCGTCGGCATCGCCGAGGACCGCATCGGGACCATCACCGAGCCCTTCGTGCGCGGTAGCGCCGATCCCTACCGTTCGCAGAACGGCGTCGGCCTCGGCCTGGCGATCGTGAATTCGCTGGTCGAATCGCTCGACGGAACCCTCGCCATCGCCAGCGCCGTCGGCGAGGGCACGACCGTGACGGTCACCTTGCCGAGCATCGGCGGCGCGGCGCAAAAGCAGGCCGCGGCGGCGTCCGCATCTTGAATTCTCGGCCGCGGCATCTTGCCTGGCGCCATGACCGCGCCTAGGTTGGAGGCATGGACGACGCACACTCCGCATCCGCCCTCGAAGCCGGCCTCGCCGCGGCGGGCTGCCCGCTTTCCGCCGCCGCGGTCGACGATATCATCCGGGGCGTGCTCGCCGCGCCCGCCGGCGTCGACCCGGACGGTTGGATGGCGCTCGTCGCCGATCCGGTGCCGCCCGCCTTACGCGACGCCCTCGCTGGCCGCTTGGCCGAACTGAACGCCGCCATCGCGGCGGCGCCTCGCGCCGACGCCGCGGCCCGGCTCGCCGCGCTCAGGGCGGAACTCGCCCGCGCCGAAGTCGACGCCTTCCTGGTGCCGCGCGCCGACGAGCACCAGGGCGAATACGTCACCGCCCACGCCGAACGGCTGACCTGGCTGACCGGGTTCACCGGCTCGGCCGGCATCGCCGCCGTCGGCAAATCCGCGGCCGCCGTCTTCGTCGACGGGCGTTACAC
>JAYNJY010000045.1:0-8353 GCA_038110665.1 Rhodospirillaceae bacterium
CGAGCGCAGGAGGGTGAGCAGTTTCGGCAGCGACGTGATATCCTCGCGGTGGATTTCGATCAGCACCAGCGACCCCGGTGCGTCGCGATTGATGGTGGCGTGCGTGGCCTTGACCAGCGAACTCTTGCCAGTGCCGCGCGCGCCCCAGAGCAGCGCGTTGTTGGCCGGCAGCCCCTCGGCGAAGCGCTGGGTGTTGTCGAGCAGCGTCGCCGCCTGCCGCTCGATGCCCTTGAGCAGCATCAGGTCGACGCGATTGATCTTGGCGACCGGTTCCAGCCAAGCCGGATCGGCGTGCCACACGAAGGCCTCGGCGGCACTGAAATCGATCGTCGACGTAGGCGCCGGGGCGATCCGATCGAGCGCGTCCGCGATGCGCTGCAGCAGGGGCGTAAGTTCGGTTTCTCTCATTCGGCGGAAAGTAGGGCGGCCCGGCGGCGAGGTCAATCTGGCGTATTGGTCGGTGCCACAAATTTAGCGCAATGTGATTGCAAGTTTGGCCTTGCCGTTTATAGTCCCCGCCAGCTTTCGCGCAGCGCCGCAAGGCGTGCGTTGGCGCCAGAATTGAGGAGTTTCGCATGTTCGTATCCACCGCTTACGCTCAAGGTGCGGGTGGCGCCGGCGGCGGGGGGCTCGAGGCCCTGCTGCCGCTGATCCTGATCTTCGTGGTCTTCTATTTCCTGCTCATCCGGCCGCTGCAGAAAAAGATGAAGCAGCACCGCGAGATGCTCGCCGCCGTCCGCCGTGGTGACAAGGTGGTGACTGGTGGCGGCATCATCGGCACCATCGCCAAGGTCGACAACGATTTCGAGGTCACGGTGGAGATCGCGAAGGACGTCAAGGTCAAGGTCCGTCGCGACCTGATCTCCGCGGTGCTGTCGAAGACCGAACCGGCCGGTGTGCAGACGCCGCAGCCGGCCAACGAGGACAGGCCGCAGAGCCTGCTCGGCAAGCTGTTCGGCGGCGGCGCCAAGCCGGCCGCGCCCGCGCCGGCGCCTGAACCGGCCCCCGAACCGGAGAGCAAGCCGGCCGAGACCCCGGCCGCCGGCGAACAGACGGCCGGCACGCCGCCTGAAAAGAAGGCGGACTGACGGGATCCCACCGGCCGATGGTCTATTTTTCCAAATGGAAGATCGGGTTCGTGCTCGCTGTGTGCATTCTCGGCGTGCTGTTCACGTTGCCGAACTTCCTCGACGAGAAGACTGCGGAAAAGCTGCCGCACTGGCTGCCGTACAAACAGGTTAGCCTTGGCCTCGACTTGCGTGGCGGTTCCCACCTGTTGCTCGAGGTCGATGTCACGACGGTGATGAAGGAACATCTTGAGGCGGTCGTCGAGTCGATGCGTTCGGAACTGCGCAAGGCGCGGCTCCGTTACGGTGGCCTCGGCATCGCCGGCAACGCCGCCAAGGTCACCATCGGCGAAGACGACAAGATCGAGCAGGCGACCCAGCTGCTGCGCAAGATCGAGCCGAATACGACCGTCGACGTCGAAGGCAAGACCATCCGGATCGCCTTTACCGACCGAGCCTGGGCCGATCGCCGCAACGCCGCGCTGCAACAGTCGCTCGAGATCATCCGCCGGCGTATCGATGAGACCGGCGTGCGCGAGCCGAACATCCAGCGCCAGGGCGACGAGCGCATCCTGCTGCAGGTGCCCGGCGTCGAGAACCCGGAACGCCTGAAGGCGCTGATCGGCAAGACCGCCAAGATGACCTTCCACCTGGTGCATGAGCGCAACATCGACCAGGACGTCACGCGCACGCCGCCCGGCGCGCGCTGGCTGCCGAGCCAGGACCTGGGCCCAGACGGCAAGCCGCGCCAGGTGCTGATCCAGCGCCGCGTCATGGTTTCCGGCGAGGACCTGGTCGACGCACAGCCGAGCTTCGACCAGCGCAGCAACGAACCGGTGGTGACGTTCCGCTTCAATGCACGCGGCGGCAAGAAATTCGGTGACGTGACCTCGGCCAACGTCAACCGGCCCTTCGCCATCGTGCTCGACGGCACGGTGATCAGCGCACCGGTGATCCGCGAACCGATCCTTGGCGGCACCGGCCAGATCAGCGGCAATTTCACCGTCGCCAGCGCCCAGGACCTGGCGCTGCTGCTGCGCGCGGGTGCGCTGCCGGCGCCGCTGACCATCCTCGAGGAACGCACCGTCGGGCCCGGCCTCGGCGCTGACTCGATCGAAGCCGGCAAGATCGCCAGCATCGTCGGCATGGTTCTGGTGGTCGTGTTCATGGCCGTCGCCTACGGCCGGTTCGGCCTGATGGCGGACGCCGCTTTGGTGTTCAACCTGTTCCTGATCCTGGCGCTGCTTTCGGTCCTGCAAGCGACGCTGACGCTGCCCGGCATCGCCGGCATCGTGCTTACCATCGGCATGGCGGTGGATGCCAACGTGCTGATCTTCGAGCGCATCCGCGAAGAAGTGCGCCAAGGACGAACGCCGATCAATGCCATCGACGCCGGCTACGGCCGTGCGCTCACCACCATCATCGACGCCAACATCACCACGCTGATCGCCGCCGTACTGCTGTATGCGCTCGGCTCCGGCCCGGTGCGCGGCTTCGCTGTGACGCTGGCCATCGGCATCGTCACCTCGATGTTCTCGGCGATCATGCTCACGCGGCTGATGGTCGTTGTCTGGCTCCGCCGGACGCGGCCGTCGACGCTGCCGATCTAGGGAGAGCCGGACATGCGCGGCATTCAGTTCATTCCGGCCGACGTCAACATCGCTTTCATGTCGAAGCGACTGGTGTTCTTCGCGTTCTCGGCCGCGTTGATCGTCAGTTCGCTCGTCCTGCTGATGGTACGTGATCTCAATTACGGCATCGACTTCCAGGGCGGCATCCTGATCGAGGTCCGGACCGAAAAGGCGGCCGATATCGGCGCCATGCGCGGGCAGCTCGACGCCCTCGACCTGGGCGAGGTGGCGCTTCAGGAGTTCGGCCAGCCGACCGACGTCCTGATCCGCATTCAACGCCAGGAAGGCGGCGAGGCGGCGCAACAGGCCGCCGTCGACAAGGTCAAGAAGGCGCTCGGCGACAAGATCCAGTACCGTCGGACCGAGTTCGTCGGGCCGAAGGTATCGCACGAACTCTTGATCGACGGCGTGCTCGCCGTCGTCCTCGCCATCGTCGCGATCCTGATCTACATCTGGTTCCGCTTCGAGTGGCAGTTCGGCCTCGCGGCGGTGATCGCGTTGACCCACGACGTAACGGCCACCATCGGCGTATTAGCGCTGATGCAGCTCGAGTTCAACTTGTCCACGGTGGCCGCCGTGCTGACCATTGCCGGCTATTCCATCAACGACACCGTCGTGGTGTTCGACCGCGTGCGCGAGAACCTGCGCAAGTACAAGAAGATGCCGCTCGAGCAGCTGTTCAACGATTCCATCAACCAGACGCTGTCGCGGACCACGATGACGTCGTTGACGACGCTGTTGGCCTTGCTGGCGCTCTATTTCCTCGGCGGCGCGGTGATCCAGGACTTCAGCTTCGCCATGATCTGGGGCATCGTCGTCGGCACTTACTCGTCGATCTGCGTCGCCGTGCCGTTGCTGCTCTATATGAACCTCGACCGCGCCGGCATGGCGCCCGAGACCGAAGGCGGGGAGGCGGCCGCCGACACGGCGCCGTAACGCCCATTTCCCTCGACATCACGCCCGCCGTACCCGCCGGCCGACAGCTCATCCAGGGCTACGGCGACGGTGGGTTCCGCGTTGCCGGCGTCGCCTACGCGGGATCGGTGCTGGTATTCACCGAAGAGACCCGCGCCTGGGACGTATCGTCGACGGACGCCATCGCCATCGGCAGCCTGGCGGCCATACTGGAAGCCGCGCCGCCGATCCTGGTGATCGGCTGCGGCCCGCGGTTCGTTGCCCCGCCGAAGGGGCTCAGGCAGGCCCTCAAGGCCGAGGGCATCGTCCTCGAATGGATGGATACCGGCGCAGCTTGCCGCACCTTCAACGTGCTGCTGGCCGAGGACCGGGGCGCCGCCGGCGCCCTGATCGCCGTCGACTGATCGATAGCGATGCCGGCACATGAAAAACGGGGCCCGAAGGCCCCGTTTCCCGTTTCGGTTCCCGACGCGAAGGTCAGGAGATCTTGTACAGGTTCTGCGCCGCGACCATGGCGAACAGCATGGGGATCGAGAGCAGCGTGTTGGTGCGCGAGAACAGCATCGCGGTCCGCGCGGCGGCGGCCTTCGCCTCTGCCGTCGCCTCGACGATGCCGAGCGCTTTCTTCTGGTTCGGCCAGATCACGAACCACACGTTGAACCACATGATGGTGCCGAGCCACATGCCGATGCCGATCATGCGATGGCCGGCGGTGGCGTCCTTGGTCATGCCGAGCGAAAGGGCGTCGGCGATGTAGCCGTTCAGCGTCGCCAGGATCAGGCCGGTGACGATGGTGCCCATGGCGCCCCAGCGGAACCACCACAGCGCGGCCGGCGCGATGACCTTGCCGATGGCCGGCTTCTGTTCGTCCGGAATCTTGCCCATGTTGGGGATCTGGACGAAGTTGAAGTACCAGAGCAGGCCGATCCACATCACGCCGCTGAGCACGTGCAGCCAACGGAACAGGAATTTCATGAAGGACGTGGCTTCGTACCCGCCGTAGGTTTGATACATGAAGAACAGGACGACCGCGAGCACGATGCCGGCGATCACTGTGTTGCGAAGACTGGTTAGAATGGCAGCCATGGGTGTACCCCCTCCTAATCGAGCAAAGAACGTGGGCTGGAAAATTAGAAAACCTCTAATGCGCCCTTATATTAATTGCTGGCGGTGGACGATCAATGACTTTGCCTAAAACCCTGGCGCTGACGGCTTTTTCGCGCTCATGTCCGAATGGACTGTTCCGCGATCGCGAGGTTTGAGATGACCGATTCGGGTCAGGCAGGCGATTTCGAGACCGATGCCGGCCACGTGGCGGCCCTGGTGCGCGAGCGGGACAGGGACGGCTATCTCTGTGCGCTTTTCGCCCCTGGAGGGCGTCGGGACGCCCTGTTGGCGCTGCTCGCCTTCAATTCGGAAATCGTTCGGGCGCGCGCCGGCGTCAGCGAGGTGGTGATCGGCCATATGCGTATGAAATGGTGGTATGACTCGCTTGCAGGGGTGTTCGCGGGCGCGCCGCCGCATCATCCGGTCGCGCGCGCGCTTGCCGGGGCGGTGCCGCTCGGACTCGACCGGTCGGCCTTGGAAGCGATCATCGAGGCCCATGCAGAGGCTGTCGGCGGCGAAATCGACCGCGGCGCCGACGCCCTGATGCGGCGCGCCGACGCGGAGTTGGGGCCGCTGTTTCGTCAGTTTCTCGACCTGCTCGATGCGCGTGGCCCGGATTCCGACCGTGCCGTTGCCGCCGCCGCGCGCGCGTGGGGGCTGTTATCCGCCATGCGCCGTGCGTCGGTGCGTCCGGACGACGTCAGGGGCGTCCATGCCGCGGCGAGCGATCAGCGGCGCCAGGCCGGCCGGCCGCGTGGCGCCGGCTTGCCGGCACTTCTGCCGATGGTGCTCACCGACATCTATCTCGGGCGCATCGCGCGGGCCGGGTTCGATCTCGGCCATCCGTTGGTACGGCGCGCCGATCCGGGCGCGTGGGCGCTGCCGAAACTGTGGTGGGCGGCGCGGCGCGGTTAGCCCTGCGACGGCGTCGCCGACGCCTGTTTTGATCGATCGCGCTTCAGGCGCATGAGCTCGTGGCTCGAGACCTGCGGGAAGATGGTCGGCGAGTTGGCCAGATACAGCATCACCGCGCCGCGTTGGGCATCGGGGAAGCCGCCCCGGGTGTCGTCGTACTGGCGCAGTTCCAAGATTGTCTCCGCGTTGGTCTTGGGATCTCGGTTGCGCCAGGCAACGGCATGCTCAACCGCAAGACCGCGGGGCCGCGCAAAATCTACTGGCAGGGGCCGTCGATCGGCTGGGACATCGGCGGCAACGCGTCGAAGGTGTTCACCCTGATCTACCGGCTGAAGAGCGACGACCAAATGTTCCAGCGCTACCCCGGCGTCGATGGCAGCGTCTATCTGGTCGCCGGGTTCGGCGTCAACTACCAGCAGTCCGGCAAGGTCATCCTGGCGCCGATCCGCACGGGCGTGGGACTCCGCGCCGGTGCCAATGTCGGCTATCTGCATTACAACACGGAACACTCCTGGCTGCCGTTTGAACGGCGGCCGGCCTACTGTTTCTGGGCGAAACAGGGGCAGGTGAAGAACCGCCCGTCGGTGACCAGATGGCCGCCATCGTTGACCCAGGCCGCGTCCTCGCGGCCGTCGACGAAGGTGCAAACCCTGTGGTGCGCGTCGAGGTCTTCGTTCGGCACCAGGTGATGGGTGTATTCGTCGACCGCGCCGTCCAGTTCCGACGGCGACCAGCAGAGGCAATCCTGGCAGGTCAGGTGATGTTCCAAGGCGCCGGTCCTTCACGGTTGCGGACGGCAGTCTAGCACGGATCGCCGCCGAACCGCCGATTGGTCATTCCGCCGCCGGCCGGACCCCTTCGAGCCAGGCTTCGAGATCGGCACGCGCGCGCGCGCTGTAGGCGGCCTTGCGGTCGCGGCCCTTGAGCTTGCGGCATTTCTCGTTGCGTGCGTCGACCGGCGGGAACAGGCCGAAATTGACGTTCATCGGCTGGAACGTGGCGGCGTCGGCGCCGAGCGTGACGTGGTTGAGGATGGCGCCCAAGGCCGTCGTTTCGGGCGGCGCGGAGAACGTTCCGCCGAGGCGCTCGACGGCGGCGAAACGTCCCGCGAGCAGGCCGATGGCGGCGCTTTCGACATAGCCCTCGCAGCCGGTGATCTGGCCGGCGAAGCGGAGCCTGGGCTCGGCCTTGAGCCGGAGCGCCGGGTCGAGCAGCTTCGGGCTGTTGATGAAGGTGTTGCGATGCACGCCGCCAAGCCGCGCGAACTCGGCGCTCTCGAGGCCGGGAATGGTGCGGAAGATGCGTTTCTGCTCGCCGTAGGTGAGCTTGGTCTGGAAGCCGACCATGTTGTAGAGCGTACCGAGCGCGTTGTCCTGGCGCAACTGTACGATGGCGTAGGGTTTGACCGTCGGGTTGTTGGGGTTGGTCAGGCCGACCGGCTTCATTGGTCCGAAGGTGAGGGTCTCGGGCCCGCGCTCGGCCATGACCTCGATCGGCAGGCAGCCTTCGAAGTAGGGCGTATCCTTCTCCCAGTCGCGGAACCGGGTCTTTTCGCCCGCGACCAGTGCGTCGACGAAAGCGTAATACTGCGCCTTGGTCATCGGGCAGTTGACGTAGTCCTTGCCGTCGCCGCCTTCCGCGCTCTTGTCGTAGCGCGACTGGAACCATGCCACCGAGAAATCGATGGTTTCCTTGTAGACGATCGGCGCGATGGCGTCGAAGAAGGCGAGCGACGTCTCGCCGGTGCGCTGGGCGATGGCCTCGGCGAGCGCCGGCGCGGTCAAAGGCCCGGTGGCGATGATGACGCTATCCCACTCGGCGGGCGGCAGGCCGGTGACCTCGCCGCGTTCGACGGTGACGAGCGGTTGCTTTTCGAGTGCCGCGGTGACGGCGGCGCTGAAGCCGTCGCGGTCGACCGCGAGCGCGCCGCCGGCCGGCACCCGGTGGGCGTCGGCGGCGGCCATGATCAGCGAACCCGACCGCCGCATCTCCTCGTGCAGCAGGCCGACGGCGTTTGCCTCGGCGTCGTCGGAGCGGAACGAGTTCGAGCACACCAGTTCGGCCAGGGCGTCGGTCTGGTGCGCCGCCGTGGCGCGCTCGGGGCGCATTTCGTGGATGATCGCGGGCACGCCCGCTTGTGCGAGCTGCCAGGCGGCCTCGCTGCCGGCGAGACCGCCGCCGACGACGTGTACGGGGTTGGGCCGGGCCGTCATGGGATGCGCCGGACTCCCTAAAAAATCGTTCAATGACGGGAACATAGTGATGCCCGACACAGCCGGCAACGACAAATCCCCCCAGACTTCCTGATTGGATTGCCGGACAAAGGACTGGGACATGAACGGTTTCCAACCGCCCAAGTTGAGTGACGACGAGGCGTCGATGAGCATACGCGACACGCCAGAGTTCCGGGAGCAGTGGACCAAGATCACCCAGAAGGAACTGGATGAGATCCTGACCCGGCACGAGAAGTTCGCCACCAACAAAGGCGGTGGCGAACGGGCCAAGCTCGGCATGTACGACATGTCGTACCTGGATTTTTCCGGACGCCAGCTCGCCGGTGCCGATTTCACCGGCGCGTTGCTCTGCCATTGCTCGCTCGCCGAAACCAATCTGAAGGACGCCATCCTGTTCGCTGCCGACCTCCGTTTCGCCGATTTGTGCGAGGCGATCATCGACCGCGCCGATCTTCGTGGAGCCTGCATGGCTGGTGCCGATCTC
>JAYNJY010000045.1:8363-15859 GCA_038110665.1 Rhodospirillaceae bacterium
TGCGCGATGGCGTGCTGCTCAAGCCGACCGCCACCCGCGGCGATCTCGTCGCGGTCGTCCATGACGAGGCCACCGGCGGGCTCGAACGCGCGGTCGCGCGCGGCGCCAACAAGAAGGGCGCCAAGGTCTCCGACCCGATGATCGTGCAGACCGACCTGACCGACTGCAACCTGGAGAACGCCAAGTTCATCCGCGCCAACCTATCCTTGACCAACCTGACCGGCTGCAACCTGCAGGGCGCCGACTTCACCGAGGCCGTGCTCAGCGGCGCCATCTTCCGCGGTGCGATCTTCTCAAATACCATCCTCGACAACGCCGATCTCTCCGGCGCCAACCTGATCGGCGCGATCTTCGACAGCGTCGATTTTTCCAAGGTCGACCTGACCGACGCCATGCTGCCCAAGGGCGTCGAGAACATGGAAATGACGTTCCAGGAAATCCTCATCAATCACGACCGTTGGGTGAAATCGAACGGCAAGGCCGGCAAGCGCGCCGAGTTGTCCGAGACCGACCTTTCCGGTCAGAACCTGGAAAAGGTCAACCTTTCGGCCGCCGATCTCTCGTATGCGGTGCTGCGCGACGCGCGCTGCTCGAAGGCGGATTTCCTGATGGCCGATCTCTCCTACGCCGACCTTCGCGGCGTCGTCATGGACAGGGCCGATCTGCGCGGCGCCAAGCTGATGCGCGCCAACCTGGTCGACGCCAACCTGGTCGGCGCGGTGATGAGCGAGGTTAACGTCTCGACCCGGGCCGGCGGCGGCGAGTGGTGTTGCAGCCTGGAGAACGCGCGCCTGCATCGCGCGCTCCTGGCCAGCGCGATCCTGCGCAACGCCGATCTCGAGGGCGCCGACTTCCGCGACGCTGACCTGCGCGACGCCGACCTGCGCGACGCCGACCTCTCGGGCTCTTTGCTCACCGACGCCGATTTCCGCGGCGCCGACCTGCGCGGCGCGAATCTCCGCAACACCGACAAACGCGGCGCCAAGGGCCTTCCCAAGAACGAATACTGAGCGATTTCGTGCCGTTCCGGGCGTTTTCAATCGCGCCCGTTGATTCCGAAACGCGGTTGTGAGAACCTTTCACTTAACTGGTCTCCTGTTGGAGAGCCTTCCGGAGGGCCTGCGGCGCCCCGGACGACCAAGCGGGTTCCGCGTGTGCCCTCATGATGAGGAGCATGCCATGAGACGTCTTTTTGCCGCCTTTCTCCTATCTGCGATTGCCGCCGTGGCCGGTAGTCAGTCGGCTAGCGCGGCGCCGCAAATCCTCGGCGTGATCGCCTACAACGAACCGGTGCCGCTCTCCTGCGCGACCGGCCAATGCTGGGCCGAACTGGTCACGATCTGCCTGCAGAAGGAACGCGCCAACCCGCTCGCCGGCACGCCGTACCGCTTCCATGGGCCGAACTCGGTCGAACTGATCGTCACCGACGCCGACGGCAACCAACGCCGCCTGCCCGCGTCCGAGCATCTCAACGTCAAGGTGGCGCGCGGCTTCACCGCCGTCCGCGTCGAACTGACGGAGCGTGAACTGCGCGAACTCGGCGGTGTCTCCGCCGCCGTCACGGTCGGTAACGGCATGTCGCTGGTGCCGGTCAAGGTCGCCGGCGATCCCGATCCGATCAGCGCGCGCGAGCTGGCCTATGCCACCGAATACCTGCGCACCGAGGCCGACCGCTGGCTTGCCTCCAACGATCCGCGGGCCGAGGCGACCCGCGTGGTCAACCGCATGATCAACATGACGCCGCGGGTCGGCCGCATGACCGCCGAAGGCCGCGCCACGTTGCTCTCGCGCGCCGAGGAGGCGGTCGGCGGAGAACTCAGCACGGCCGGGCGCGAACGCGCTGCGACCACCTACGACTCTTGCCGTTACATGGTCGAGGGCTTGCATCGCTTCTTCTCCATGCGCCGCTGTCTGGAGACCAAGCACGACAGCCTGATGCTCGACACCAACACCGAGTACTGGCGGGCCACCACGCCCGGCAGCTGACGCAATTCCCACGTCGCCTCTAAGATTGGCGGCGCCGGGGCCGCCGGCTATACTCGTGGCATGATAAACCCAACCGATATCGACGCCCTCGCGGCGCGTGTGCCGGACGGCGCCTTGGTGGCGTTGCCGGCCGAACAGAGTTACGTCCCTATGGCCTTGGTGCGGGCGCTGATCCGCCGCCAGGTGCGCGACCTGCATCTGCTCTGCGTGCCGATCGGCGGCATCGCGGTCGACATGCTGATCGGCTCGGGATGCGTCGCCACCATCGAATGCGCCGCCGTCAGCCTCGGCGAATACGGCCTGGCGCCGCGTTTCTGCGACGCGATCGAGACGGGTAGCATGCGCATCCTCGATTCGACCTGTCCCGCCGTCCACACCGCGCTGCAGGCCTCCGAGAAAGGCGTTCCGTTCATGCCGCTGACCGGGTTGATCGGTAGCGACATCGTCGCCAACCGGCCGGACTGGAAGGTCGTCGACGATCCGCTCGGCCAGGGCAATGGGCCGATCGTGCTGTTGCCGGCGATCCGACCCGATTTCGCGCTGCTGCACACGCCCTTCGCCGACCGCCACGGCAATCTCTGGATCGGCCGCCGCCGCGAGATGATCACCATGGCGCATGCCGCCAAGGCGACCCTGGCGACAGCAGAGGAAATTCGCGACGGCAACCTGGTCTCCGACCTGATGCTCGCCGGCGGCATGCTGCCCGGGCTCTACGTCGACGGCCTGGCGCCGGCGCCGATGGGTGCGAAGCCACTCGGCCTGCTCGGCGTTTACGGCCCCGACGCGGACACCTACCGGACCTACGCGCGCATGGCGCGGACCCGGGAAGGCTTCGACGCCTTCATGCAGGACTTCCTCGCCGAACAGGTTTCGGACGCCGCAGAATGAGCTACAAGACCGAAGAACTGATGATCGCCGTCATCGCACGGTTGCTCGAGGACCCGGCCGTGCGTCACGTTACCGTCGGCGCGGCGTCGCCGGTACCGGGTTCGGCGGCGTTGCTGGTGCAGCACCTGACGAACGGCCGGTTGCGCACTTCGATCATCCACGGCCTCGCCGACAACCCGTTCACCGACGGTGGCCGCGAGACCTTCGACTGCGCCGGCCAGGGCCGCATCGACGTGTTTTTCCTGGGCGGCGTGCAGATCGACGGGGAGGCCAACATCAACCTCGTCGGCACCGGCAACTATCCGCAGGTCGACAAGCGTTTCCCGGGATCCTTCGGGTCGGCGTTCATGTATTTCGTCGTGCCCAAGGTGATCTTGTTCCGGCCCGAGCACACCCGGCGCGTGTGCGTGCCCAAGGTCGAGTTCATCAGCGCGCCCGGCACCAGCGAGCCGGGCGTCTCCCGTCCGGGCGGGCCGAAGGCGCTGGTGACCGAGCTTTGCCTGATGTCGTTCGATGCTGGGCGCAAGCGTTTCCAGCTCGAATCCGTGCATCCCGGCCACACCCTCGAGGAAGTGCTCGACAACACCGGCTTCGAGTTCGACATCCCCGAGACCGTGCCGGTCACGGCCGAACCTGAGCCCGAGCGGTTGGCGCTCCTGCGTAGCGGCATCGGCGAGAAAATCGCGGAAATTTATCCCGACTTCGTCGCCCGCGTGTTCGGCGAGGCGGCGCTGGGCAAGCACAAGCGGGAGGACGCGGCATGAGCCTGACAAGGTGTTTATTTCTCGGTCTCGCCATCGCCATCCTGGCGTTTGTCCCCGGTTGAGCCGCCGACGACGATCCGGTCGGCAAGGTGTCGCGCATCCAGGGCGCCGGCATGGCCATGCAGAACGCGCTGCCGCGGCCGCTCAAGACCGGCGACACCATTCTCGCCGGCGATGTGCTGTCGACTGGAAAGGACGCCCGGCTCGAAGTCACCATGATTGATGGCACCGTGCTGACGCTGGGCGAGAAGGCGGTCATGGTGGTGTCCGAATTCGTCATGGGCAACCAGCCCAACGCGGCAGCCAGGTTGCTGCAGGGGGCGTTCAACGCGACCACCGGCAAGATCATGCAGACCGCCGACGCTACGTTCCTGGTCGAGACCGAGGTCGCCACCATCGGCGTACGCGGCACGACCTTCTGGGGTGGCATGCTCGACGACAAGTTCGAGGTCGCCATGCTCGTCGGCAAAGGCGTCTACTTGGAAACGCCGGCCGGGTGGGTCGAACTCAGCAAGCCTGGTGAAGGCACCGCCATCGCCGATGCCAAGTCCCAGCCGACGGCGCCTACGGCCTGGGGTAAGGCCAAGATCGACCGCGCCGTCGCTACCGTGAGTTTCCGATAATCCGTTCTGCGGCCTTCAGCGGTTAAGCCGGTTCTGGCGCGCCAGGATTTCCTTCGGCCAACGGCTCTTGATGAACGCGAGCACGGCCCAGATGTCGTCGTCGGAGAGGGTGCCGCTGAATGCCGGCATGCCGCTCTTGAAGCCCTCGGGCGCCAGCGCCTGGCCGCCCTGCTTGGTGTAATCGAACAGCAATTGGTCGTTGTGGTGCCAGGTGTGGCCGCTGGCGTCGTGCGGCGGCGCCGGCAGGGTGCCGTCGGCCTTCTTGTAGCGCCAGTTCGGTTCGCCCTGCAGCTTGTCGCCGTGGCAGGTGGCGCAGTTGGCCGCATAGAGCTTGGCGCCGAGCGCCACCTGCTTGGCTTCGGACGGACGCGCGCCGGGCGGCGGCGGGGGCGGTGTGACCAATCCCTTGAGGCTCTTGCCGAGGCCGGCCAGCAGCGGGTTGCCGCTTTCGGCGACGCTCGGATCGACGGCCTTGCGGATGGCGTTGCCGGCGCCGACCGCGAGTACGCAGAGCACCAGGAAAGCCAGGATCAGAAGCGGCTTTTTCCGCATCGGTCTCGGTTGCGCGGGCCTATTTGCCGCGCAGCTTGCCGAAGGCGAAGATGATCAGCCAGATCGGCACCACGACGACGGCGCCGAGCAGCACGTACTTGACGCCCCACTCGATGATGTCGGCGACGATCTTGAAGATCTTCTCGGCGGTGGCGCCGAAGTTGCGCAACAACTGCGCCGGGTTGACGTCGAAGAACGACAGCAGCAGCCCGATGACGAAGGAGAACAGCACGATCTTGATGATCGTATCGCGGATGTTGGCGGGCATGCGGGACTCCTTCGCGCCTGATGTGCCGGTCGATGGAGATTACACGAAGGAAATCGGGCAGGAAAAGCCTGGAAGGTGCCGCGGCGTGGCCGCTCAGTCGCAGTCGTAGGCTTTGACGAAGGCGTTGACCAACTGGTCGCAGAAGCGCGACGCGGCGACCGAGAGGTGCCGGTTGCGCAGTTGTCCGAGATAGAGCAGCACCGGCGGCGCATCGCGGCTCGAGATCGGCCGGCAGACGCGGCCTTCCATCTGCTTGTCGGCGGGCAGTCCGAGCGGCAGGTAGAACGACAGCACTTGCCCGGCACGCACGTAGTTGAGCAGGAATTCGTAGCTGTCCGACTGCACGGCGAGATTGATCTTGGCGCTGCGCTGGGCCGCCAGGCCCTCCAGCAGCGAGCGCAGCGCGTTCGGCGTCGGCGGCAGTGCCAGCAGCGGGTATTCCAGGCACTCGGAGAGGTGTGGGCTCTTTTCCTTGGTCAGCGGATGATCGTCGGCCATGACCACGTAGACCGGTTGGCGGATGGTCAGCACGGTCTGGAACTCGGCCAAATAGGGGGCTTCCGCCAGGATGGCGATGTCGGCGGAGTGGTCGGCCAGGGCCTGCTCGGCGGCGAGGCCGTTGCGGACATGGACGTTGAAGGTGACTTCCGGGTGACCCTCGCGGTAGCGCTTGATCTCGCTCGGCAGGAAGAAGCGCAGCGCCGGCTGCGGGCAGGCGAGCGAGACGTGGCCGCGGCGCACGCCGGCGACGTCGGCGATCTGCGAACGCACACGGTCCATGTCGGAAATCTGGTTGCGGATGTGATGAATCAGGATTTCGCCGGCGGTGTTCAGGCGCACGCCGCGCGGCAGCCGTTCGAAGATCGGTCCGCCCAGTTCCTCCTCGAACATGAGGATTCGGCGGTTCAACGCGGACGGTGTGATCGCCAGGGTTTCCGCGGCTTTTCGGATGGATCGCACCTTGGCGACCTCGTCGATGTAGCGGAACGTGGTCAGGTGTCGCATCGGAGGGGTTTCATAAAACGTTCGAAAAATTGCAACAGAGTTGAAAAAATTTAGCACACGACATCAACGGTCACCGTCGATAGCCTAATCGAGAGGTTCACGGCGGCACCGGCGCCGGCCTTCATCGGAGACATCACGTGGGGTGAAGAATACGATGAAAAAGCTCAGTGTGGCGATCAAGCGCCACTCCGGTACCGGCGGCGCGACGAAATCGGTGGATTACGACTTCAAGCGGACTTCCTAGGGTTTCCCCCCAAATAAAAAACCAGGGTTCTCCCCCCTTACCAAAGCCTAGATCGACAAAAACTTGCCTCCGAGAAATCGGGGGCAATTTTTTTGCGCGGTCCGCTATTTCGGCCAGAGGATCATCTGCGAACAGCGGAAGAGGGCAACCGTCTTGCCGGTTTCGGTATGGCGGACGGCGGCGTCCCAGACCTGGGTGTTGCGGCCGAGGTGCTGGCCGATGGCCTCGCAGGTGATTTCACCCTCGGTCGCGGTGCCGAGGAAATTGCTCTTAAGTTCGATGGTGGTGAAAGACCGGGCGCATTCGGGCAAATTCACCCAGGTGCCGAGCCCGCAGGCGGTGTCGGCGAGCGCAACCACCGAGGCCGCGTGCATGTAGCCGTTGGGCGCCAGGTGATCGGGGCGGACGGCCATGCGCGCCACGAGGCGGCCTTCCGCCACCTCCGTTGCCTCGATACCGAGCAGGCCGGGCAGCGAACCGGGTAGGCGGGCGTTGAGTTCCGCCGGGGTCGGCCGTTTGCGTTCGCTCATGTCAGGCGCTCTTCCGTTGCTTGCCCGGCTTCTTCAGGCCGAGGTAGGGGGCGAGGTATTGCCCGGTGAAACTTCCCGGCGTGCGCGCCACGTCCTCAGGCGTGCCTTCGGCGACGATGTGCCCGCCCTTGTTGCCGCCCTCGGGGCCGAGATCGATGATCCAATCGGCGGTCTTGATGACTTCCAGGTTGTGTTCGATGACGACGACAGTGTTGCCCTGTTCGACGAGCGCGTGCAGCACCTCGAGTAGCTTGCGGACGTCCTCGAAATGCAGCCCCGTGGTCGGCTCGTCAAGGATGTAGAGCGTGCGCCCGGTGGCGCGGCGGCTGAGTTCCTTGGCGAGCTTGACACGCTGCGCCTCGCCGCCCGACAGCGTCGTCGCTTGTTGGCCCAAGTGGATGTAGCCGAGCCCGACGCGCTCCAGCGTCACCAGCTTGTCGCGGATCGACGGCACCGCCTTGAAGAACTCCGCCGCTTCCTCGACGGTCATGTCGAGCACCTTGGCGATGGACTTGCCGCGGAAGTGGATGTCGAGCGTCTCGCGGTTGTAGCGCTCGCCCTTGCAGACGTCGCACTGCACGTAGACGTCGGGCAGGAAGTGCATCTCGATCTTGATCACGCCGTCGCCCTGGCAGG
>JAYNJY010000046.1:0-7018 GCA_038110665.1 Rhodospirillaceae bacterium
TCTACGGCTATGGCCCACCGGGCGAGGAAACCTGGCTGATGGTCGACTTGGGCGTCACGTTCGCCGACGGCCAGTTTCCCGGCATCGACGTCGTGCTGCCGGATCCCGCCTTTATCGAGGACCGGCGCGAAGACCTCGCCGGCCTGGTGCTGACCCACGCGCACGAGGACCACATCGGTGCCGTGCAGTACCTGTGGCCCCGGCTTGGTTGCCCGATCTACGCGACGCCGTTCACCCTCTCGGTATTCCGCCGCAAGCTTGCCGAGAACGGTTTCCAAGGCGACATGGAAATTCACGAAATTCCTGTGGGCGGGCGGTTCTCCATCGGCCCCTTCGACATGGAACTGATCACGCTGACCCATTCCATCCCCGAGCCCAACGCCATCGCCATCACCACGCCCGCCGGCACCGTCATGCACACCGGCGACTGGAAGTTCGATCCCGATCCGGTGATCGGTCCGGTCTCCGACCAGGATGCGCTGAAGCGCTTCGGCGACGAGGGCGTGCTCGCCATCGTCTGCGACTCGACCAATGTGTTCACGCCCGGCACTTCGGGTTCCGAAGCCGATATCCTCGACGAGATGACGGCGCTGATCAAAGCGCGCAGCGGCAAGGTTGCGGTCGCATGCTTCGCCACCAACGTGGCCCGGCTCGAGACCATCGCCAATGCGGCCGCCGCCAACGGCCGCGACGTGGTGCTGGCCGGGCGGTCGCTCCGGCGCATCACCGACGCGGCGCGCGAGAACGGCTACCTCGACAACGTCGCCGCGTTCCTTGACGAGGGCGACGCGGGTTATCTCCCGGATGACAAGCTGGTCATCATCTGTACCGGCAGCCAGGGCGAACCGCGCGCGGCACTTGCGCGCATAGCCGCCGGCGACCACCGCCACGTCAGCCTCGGCACGGGCGACACGGTGATCTTCTCGTCCCGCGTCATCCCCGGCAACGAGCCGGCCATCGCGCAATTGCAGGACGCGCTGGTGCGTCGCGGGGTCGAGGTCGTCACCGCGAAGGACTACATGATCCACGTCTCCGGCCATCCCGCCCGCGACGAACTGGTGCAGATGTACCAGCACGTGCGGCCTCGCATCTCGGTGCCGGTGCATGGCGAACATCGCCACCTCGTGGCGCATGCCGAACTGGCGCGCGACTGCCAGGTGCCGAGCGCCTTCGTCGTCGACAACGGCAGCGTGCTCAGGCTCGGGCCGGGCGCGCCCCGCCACCCCGACCCCGCGCCGGCCGGCCGGCGGGCCGTCGACGCCAACCGTGTCGTCCCCATCGAGCGCGAGACGGTGCGCGGGCGCATCCGCGCCATGTGGAACGGTTTCGCGGTAGTCACCCTCGTCTTGAACCGCAACGGCGAGGCGGCCGACATGCCGATCTCGACCTCCGGCCTGTTCGAGGACGACGACGACCCGATCCTCGACGGCGTCCGGCTTGCCGTTCGGGAAGGCTTGGCTAAACTGTCGGCCGTGGCGCTCGAGGACGACGACCTCGTCGCCGAGACCGCCCGTATCGCCGCCCGGCGCGCCTTCCGTCAGGCCATCGACAAGCGCCCCATCATCCGCGTGCACCTGGTTCGCGCGCGTTAAGGAGAACGAACATGATCGGCCGCCTCAACCACGTCGCCATCGCCGTTCCGGACCTGGCCGCCGCCGCCGCCACATATCGCGGCGCGCTCGGCGCCAAGGTTTCCAAACCACAGCCTGAGCCCGACCACGGCGTCACCGTGGTGTTCGTCGAATTGCCGAACACCAAGATCGAACTGTTGGAGCCCTTGGGCGAAAACTCGCCGATCGCCGCCTTCCTGGAGAAAAACCCGTCGGGCGGCATGCATCACGTCTGCTACGAGGTCGAGGACATCCTGGCCGCTCGCGACCGGCTGAAAGGCGAGGGTGCCAAGATCATCGGCAGCGGCGAGCCCAAGATCGGCGCACACGGCAAGCCGGTGCTGTTCTTGCATCCGAAAGACTTCAACGGCACCCTCGTCGAACTCGAGCAGGCCTGAGGGCTCAAAACCATGTCGCTCGCGTTCGGGCTCGCGGTCTATCTGGTGTTCTGGTGGCTGACGCTGTTCATGGTGCTGCCGTGGGGTGTCAGGCGGGCCGAGGCGCATGAATTGGAACCGGGCGAGGACCCCGGCGCGCCGGCCAAGCCGATGCTGCTGATCAAGTTCGCTGTCACCACGGTGGTGTCGACCGTCTTCTTCGCCATTTTCTACTGGGTCTATACTTCCGGCATGATCAGCTTCCGCTACCAGGGAACCTGACGCGATGAGCGGCTATTGTAAGGTGGCGCCCGGCCACGAGTTCCACGGCCCCTACCACGACAAGGAATACGGCTTTCCGACCACGGACGAGACCGTGCTGTTCGAGCGCCTGGCGATGGAAATCATGCAGGCCGGCCTGTCGTGGCTGCTGGTGTTGAAAAAGCGCCAGGCCATGCAGAAGGCCTTCGCCGGCTTCGACGTCGACCAGGTGGCGCGCTTCACCGAGCGCGACGTCGCGCGCCTGCTCGCCGACGCCGGCATCATCCGCAACCGGCTCAAGGCGCTGGCGATCATCGAGAACGCCAAGCGCATCCGGCACCTGCGCGAGACCCATGGTTCCTTCGCCAAGTGGATCAAGGCGCATCATCCGCTTTCCAAGGCGGAGTGGGTCAAGCTGTTCAAGAAGACCTTCAAGTTCACCGGCGGCGAGGTCACCGGCGAATTCCTCATGAGCATCGGCTATCTGCCCGGCGCACATGCCGAGGATTGCCCCGTGCTGGCCAGGATCGCCAGGAAGAAGGCGCCCTGGATGCTGGTCGACCGAACGGTCTATTCCGACTGACCGTGGGAACATGCTATTCAATTCCCACATCTTCCTGCTGATCTTCCTTCCCGCCGTATTCACCGCATTTCATCTCCTGCCGCCGCGGTTCCGGCTCGCGCTGCTACTCGCGGCATCGCTGGTGTTCTACGCCTGGGCCGACCTCAAGCCGGCGCTGTTCATGGTGCTTTCCATGATCTGGGTACACGTGACGACGGCGTGGCCGGCCGGGTTGGACCGCCGCGCCCGCTCGGCACTGCTGGTCGCCTTTCTGACCGCCGTGCTGTTCCTGTTCCGGTTTCTCGATTTCACCCTCGGCAACGTCGGCGCCGGCGAGGAGACGCGCCGGGCGTTCTCGTTCTTCCTAGACGTCGCCGTACCCGCCGGCATCAGCTTCTATACCCTGCAGATCATCGCCTACGGCATCGACGTGGTGCTCGGCCGCATCGAGCGCGAGCGGAGCTTCGTCAAATTCGCGACCTTCATCGCCTACTTCTCGCAACTGATCGCCGGCCCCATCGTCCGCTACAGGCAGGTTGCCGACCAGTTCGCCGCGATCGGCGAAACGCGCGAGATCGCGTTCGATTTCGTCGGCGCCTTTCGGCTGATCGCCATTGGGTTGGTGATGAAGGTCTTCGGCACCGACGTCATGGCCCTGCTGGCACAGCAGTTCGAATTGTCGCCGGCAGCGAGCGGTACCGATGCGCTGATCTCGGTGCTGGCCTATTCGTTCTGCATCTACTTCGATTTCTTCGCCTATTCGACCATCGCCATCGGCCTCGGCCGGCTGTACGGAATCGAACTGCCGGTCAACTTCCAGACATCGTACCACGCGCTCAACCCGAAGGACTTCTGGCGTCGCTGGCACGTGACGTTGTCGTTCTGGCTGCGCGACTACGTCTATATCGCGCTCGGCGGCAACCGGGCCTATGTCCGCAACATCCTGATCGTCTTCGTGCTGTGTGGGCTGTGGCATGGTGCGGCGTGGAACTTCGTCGTCTGAGGGCTTTATCACGCGGTCCTGGTGCTCGGTTATGCGCTGGTCCGGCGGTGGTGGCACCGCATGCCGGCAGTAATCCAGCGTTTGCTCTGCTTCGCCGCCGTCACCCTGGGATGGCCGCTGTTCTATCTCGACCTCGCGGCCTACGGCGAACTCCTCGGCGTGCTGCTGGCACCGAAGACATGGTGGTTCGGCGTCTACCATCCCTTGACCGAGGTGCCTTTGGTGCTCGGCCTCACGGCCGTCACGCTGTTCCCGGGCTTGATCCTGACGCCGTTGCGCCGCCTCGCCGAGCGCGGCTTGGCACTGGCGCCGGTGCAGGTCGGGTTGGTCGTCGTCGCGGTGATGTTCTTCCACATCACCCAGACCTTCATCTATTTCCGGTTCTGAGGGGCGGGGGCTTCGGCATGACGAGCGAACCGGCGCAAGTTACGCAGAGAGCCAGCGGCATGTGGCGGGCATTGGCGTGGCGGGCCGGGCTGCTCGCCGTGACGCTCGCCTGTATCGCAGCGATCACGGTGCGGTCCCTCGATGACAAGGCAAAGGACCTATAGTTCGACTTCGACTTCGACTTCGCCTCGCTCGGCGAGGATGGCGTGCTCGTCGACGGCCTGATCGGCAAGCGGCAGGTCAATTACCTGCGCATGAACTACGTCCACCGCGCCGCGCCCTTCGACATCCTCCTGATCGGCAGCCACAACATGCGGAATTTCGGCAGCGAAGTCCTGCCGTCCGGCTTGCGGTTCTTCAACCTCAATAACGTCGAGCAGGAAGTCTTCCTGTTGCCGGGCCTGCTCGATGAACTGGAGGCCAAGGGCAGGATGCCGCGCCGCGCCTTGCTGGTTTCCATCCTCGCCCACGGCCGCCCGCAATGGGTCACGGCCAAGGCGCCGGTCGCAACCCCGGCCGAACGCGACGCCACCGGCGGCTCCGATTTCGAAATGGATTTGCAGCGCCTGTTCGACAGCGAAAGTCTGATGCTCGGGTTGATCGGGCAGGATCGCTGGCTCGTGCCGATCAGCATCGCCGCCTGCTAGGCCGCCCACGCCAAGGGCTTTCCGTCGTTCCGCCGTGCCACTGGCGGGCTCGGTGGAAAGCTGCAAGCGATCGCCGACATCTACCGCGCGGAATTTTCCGACCTGCTGTCTGTGCCCGCAGGGTTGGGTACAGGACTGATCGACGCCGCGACCTTCTGCCGAACCTTGAAGGGCTTCAATCTTGCCGCCTGGGGCTTTCGCCGTGACAGTTCGTCGTTCGGCGGTCCGGGCCCGATGGAAATGCAGGAAAACCCTTACTCGGAAAAGGCCCTGCCGGAAGCCGAGCAGGTGCGCTAGGCCTGGGAATTCGCGGCCCTGCTGCGCGAGATCGCCGACTATGCAACGCATGCCCGAACCCCGGCCATCTTCGTCGTGCCGCCACGCTGGGTCGCCAAGGACGCGACCCGGGACACGGCCGACGCGATCATGGACAAGGCCTTTGGCCAGGTGCCGAACCTGATCGTCGTCGATCACCGCGCCTTGCAGGACGATAAAGCGTTGTTCGTCGACAACACCCACTTCTCGGATGTCTACGACCGCCGGCTGTGGCGCTGCGTCGAAACCATCCTGGCGGCCGGGGCAGGGGCGCCGGCCGTATCGCGCGAGGCCGAAGCCTGCCGCTGAGTTCTGTCGGTCAGAGCACCGCGAACTTGATGCCGAACATCACGGCGAGGACCCAAACCGCGATACCCGCCTCTTCGGAGCGTCCGGAAAGCGTCTTGATCACGGCGTAGGCGATGAAGCCGAAACCGATGCCCGTCGCGATCGAGAACGTCAGCGGCATGGTGATGGCGGCGATCACCGCCGGCGCCACGTCGGTGATGTCGTCCCAGTCGATTTCGGCGAGGCCTCGCACCATCAGACACGCCACGAACAGCAGCGCCGGCGCCGTCGCGTAGGCCGGCACCGTGCCGGCCAGTGGCGACAGGAACAGGCAGGCCAGAAAGAACACCGCGACGACGCAGGCGGTCAAGCCGGTGCGCCCGCCGGCGTTGATGCCGGCCGCGCTCTCGATGTAGCTCGTGGTCGTCGAGGTGCCGAGTGCCGCGCCGCAGACCGTTGCCGTGCTGTCTGCCAGCAGCGCCTGGCGCAGGCGGGGCAGACGGCCGTTCTCGTCGAGCATGCCGGCGCGGTGTGCCAGGCCGACCAGCGTGCCGGCTGTGTCGAACAGGTCGACAAACAGGAAGGCGAAGACGATCGCCATCAGGCCGATGTTGAAGGCGCTCTTCAGGTCCATGGCGAGGAACGTCGGCGCCAGGGACGGCGGCATCGAAAAGACGCCGCCGGCGGGCGATATGCCGCTGGCGACACCGATCACGGTGATACCGAGGATGGCGATGATGATCGCGCCGGGTACGCGCCGGGCGGTCAGGATGGCGATCACCATGAAGCCGAACGCGGCCAGGATCGGCTCCGGCTTTTTCAAGTCGCCGAGCGTCACCAGGGTCGCCGGATGATCGACGACGATGCCGGCGTTCTTGAGCGCGATGATCGCCAGGAACAGTCCGATGCCGGCGGATATGGCGATCTTGAGCGAACGTGGGATGGCGTTGACGATCCATTCGCGCACCGGCAGCACACTCAAGGCGATCAAAATGACACCGGAAATGAACACCGCGCCCAACGCGACCTGCCACGTGTAGCCCATGCCGAGCACGACGCCGTAGGTGAAGTAGGCGTTGAGCCCCATGCCCGGCGCCAGCGCCACGGGGTAGTTGGCATAAAGGCCCATGATCGCGGTGCCGATGGCCGCGGCGAGACAGGTGGCGAAGAAGACGGCGCCCTTGTCCATGCCGGCGGCGGCGAGGATCGAGGGATTGACGAAGACGATGTAGGCGAGGGTGAGGAAGGTGGTGACGCCCGCGAGGAGTTCGGTGCGGATGGTGGTGTCGTGTTCACGCAGGCGAAACAGGCTCTCCAGCATCAGGGTCTCCTCGCTCGTTCTTTTTTTAATTCGTCCATTAACTGATTGTTAAATGAGCATGCATAGCTTGTACAACAGAACCTCGTCCCCACAGAAGTGGAAGCTTGAAAATGTATAAATCGTTCGCTGCCGTCTATTTGGCGTTTCTTTGTGCTCTGCCAGTCCTGATGCTGCTTCAGCAGCCCTACAAATTGTTTTGATCCAATTAACCGGCGCGTGCCATGGACGCGCAGTCGGTGCCCCGCAG
>JAYNJY010000046.1:7028-15752 GCA_038110665.1 Rhodospirillaceae bacterium
CCCCCCCCCCCCCCCCCCCCGCCCCCCCCCGCCCCGCCCCGGGCCCCCCCCGCCCCCCCCCGCGACTCTGTCGGGCCGGATCGATAAAGAATCCAGCGTGTCAGTTGACGCTTTTCGCGCCGGCGCTCTGGGCGCCGCGACGCTGCTGGCGTTGCTTCCGGCGCGCCTGGAAATCCTTGTCCAGTGTCGCCACCGTCGCGACCAGGCTTTTAACGGCCGCGTCGATCTTGCTGTAGTCGGTGATCTGTTCGCGCGAAAGCTTGACCAAGTCGTTCTCGACGTCACGGATGCGCCGCTCCATGCGCGTGCGGGCGATGTCCTGTTCGGCGAGTTCGCGCCGCAGTTCGAGCCGCATCGACTCGAGCGCCGAATCGACGTGGGTGCGCAACCGCTTGGCGTACTCCATCACGACCAGCACGATCATCACCATCGCGCCGGAGACGAGGAACAGGACAGAAATGGCGTTTCCGAGATCGGTCAAACCTAAAGGCTCCCAACAAGGCTTTCTTTTGGGTTTCGGCGGTGAGTCGCTCATTATCGCTCTAGATTAGTCAATTTTGCCGGGCGCGCTGTGCCGGGCATCACACAGTCAATTATTGAGTAGCGGTGCAACCCGGCCTCCCACACGTGTAACGCCTAGGACTCAAGGGCTTACGGAGCGCCATAGACGAATGACCATGAGACCACCTCCGGTCAAAGCCCTTAGCCTTCGATTGCGGTATGCCTTATCATGCGAGACAACGCTCTAGGGAAGAATTTCGCCTGATGCCGCCCGAAGACTACCTGCGTCGTTCGCCCGTGCGATTCGACGACCCGGAGTACCAGGTCTGCTACGATTACTGGCTGCGCCTGAAGGGGACCCGCATGGCGCCGGCATGGCGCGAATGGGACTGTTTCACGCTGCCGGTCGAAGTCATTCCCTATTTCCTGGTCGTCGACGTCGGTTACGAGCCGCTCACCTTCACCTATCGGTTCTGGGGCACGGCCAACGTGACCATGCACAGCATCGACATGACCGGCATGGCGACCGACGCCATCCGCACGCCCTCGACCGCGCGCCATACCTTCGAGCAGTACCGGGACGTGGTCGAATCGGGCGAGGCGATCGGCTCCGCCTATACCATCCAGGCCGGCGCGTCCGGGCCTCCGTATGTGCAGACTTCGCTCCGCATGCCGTTCTCCGACGACGGCGAGACCGTGCACCAGATCGCGACTTATGCCGACTGGAGCCGGTAGATCAGCGAGATTCGCGAGGACTACATCCGCGAATTCGGCGAGTTCGGGAAGCGCAGCACATGAGCCCGCCCGCCACCGTGGACATTGCCCGCCGCATTGCCTAGATTGCCGCAATTCCCAGGCGGAACCACCCACCAACCGGAGACCCGTGCATGCGCCTCAGCCGCTATTTCATGCCGACGCTCAAGGAAAACCCGGCGGAAGCCCAGATCGTGTCGCATCGGCTCATGCTGCGCGCCGGCATGATCCGCCAGTCCAGCGCCGGCATCTACTCGTGGCTGCCGCTCGGCTTCCGGGTGCTCAAGAACATCGAGCGCATCGTCCGCGAGGAACAGGACGCCATGGGCTGCCAGGAAGTGCTGATGCCGACCATCCAGCCGGCCGACCTGTGGCGCCAGAGCGGGCGCTACGACGACTACGGCCCCGAAATGCTCCGCATCAAGGACCGTCACGAGCGCGACATGCTCTACGGGCCGACCAACGAGGAACAGATCACCGAGATCTTCGCCAACTCCGTGCGGTCCTACCGCGACCTGCCAAGGATGCTCTATCACATCCAGTGGAAGTTTCGCGACGAGGTGCGGCCGCGTTTCGGCGTCATGCGCGGGCGCGAGTTCCTGATGAAGGACGCGTACTCGTTCGACCTCGACAAGGCCGGCGCACGTCGAGCCTACAACAAGTTCTTTATCGCCTATCTCAAGACCTACGAGCGGCTCGGTCTCAAGGCCATTCCCATGGCTGCCGACACCGGTCCGATCGGCGGCGATCTGAGCCACGAATTCCTGATCCTGGCCGAGACCGGCGAGAGCGAGATCGCCTGCCACAAGGATTACCTGGATCGCGACTGGGCCAGCCTCGGCACCGACTACGAGGACGACCTGCAGCCGCTGATCGACGGGTTCACGTCGAAGTACGCCGCCACCGACGAGAAGCGCGATGCGGCCGCCGAAGCGGCGCTCGGCGTCGATCTCCGCACCGCGCGCGGCATCGAGGTCGGCCACATCTTCTATTTCGGCACCAAGTACTCGTCGAAGCTCGGCGCCAAGGTGACCGGACCGGACGGCGACGAGGTCACCGTCGAAATGGGTTCCTACGGCATCGGCGTTTCGCGCCTGGCCGGCGCCATCATCGAGGCCTCGCACGACGACGCCGGAATCATCTGGCCGGAGTCGGTGGCGCCATTCAAGGTCGGGCTGATCAATCTCAAAGCCGATGACGCCGACTGCACCAAGGCATGCGACGACACCTACGCGACGCTGGCCGGCAAGGGCGTCGAGGTGCTCTACGACGACCGTGACGCGCGCGCCGGCGCCAAGTTCGCCGACATGGACCTGATCGGGCTGCCGTGGCAACTGGTCATCGGGCCGCGCGGCCTCAAGTCTAGCACGGTCGAGTTGAAACACCGCGGCACCGGCGAGCGCGAGGAAATCAGCCTGGAAAGCGCGCTCATGCGTTTGCTGGTCTAGGGTAGGGACGCGGCCCGTGGAGATCGCCATCCTGTTGTTCGACGGTACCACGTATCTCGACTCGGTGGGGCCTTACGAGGTGCTGCACAACCTTCCCGACGCCGACGTCAAGTTCGTCGCCAAGGAACGCAAGGTATACCGCGACCGCTGCGGCATGCTCGGCCTCGCCGCCGACTATACGCTGGCCGACGTGACCGCGCCGGACGTATTGGTCGTGCCGGGCGGCGGCGATGCCGACGCGGCGTCCGAAGATGCCGTCATCACAGATTGGGTCGCCGCCGTGCACGGGAAAACCGCATGGACCACTTCGGTCTGCACCGGCGCCTTGGTCCTCGGCGGCGCCGGCGTGCTCCGCGGGCTCGCGGCGACCACGCATTGGCGTGCCATGGCGACGCTCGGCGATGTCCATGGCGCGATCCCGACTTCCGAACGTGTCGTGCGCCAGGGTAAGGTGATCACCGCCGCCGGGGTCTCTTCCGGTATCGACATGGCGCTGACGCTGGCCGCCGAGATCGCCGGCGCCGACGTCGCCCAGGCGATCCAGCTCGGCATCGAATACGATCCGCAACCGCCTTTCAATGCCGGCCGGTTTGACGGCGCCCCGGCCGAGCGCGTCGCCATGTGGCGTGCCGGCCTCAACAAGACCAAACGGTCGGCCTGAGGAGGAGGGGCGGATGTTCAGCCGGTTCGAATGGATGGTGGCGCTACGCTACCTGCGCGCCCGGCGCCAGGAAGGCTTCATCTCGGTGATCGCCTGGTTCTCGCTGCTCGGCATCGCGCTCGGCGTCGCCACGCTGATCATCGTCATGTCGGTGATGAACGGCTTCCGCGCCGAGTTACTCAACCGCATCCTTGGCCTCAACGGGCACTTGAGCATCTATGCCAACCAGGGCCAATTGACCGGTTTCGACGATCTCGCCGCACGCCTCGCCAAGATGCCCGGCGTCGTCACCGTGACGCCGATGATCGAAGGCCAGGTCATGGTGACCGCGCGCGGCGCGTCGCAGGGCGCCGTGGTGCGCGGGCTCCGGCCGGCGGACATCGAGAAGCGCAAGATCCTCGCCACTAACATTGTCCAGGGCAGCCTCGCCGAATTCAAGGGCCAGGACAGCGTGCTGATCGGCCAACGCATGGCCGGCAAGCTCGGCGTCCGCGTTGGCGACACCGTCACCCTGATCTCGCCGAAGGGCGCCGTCACCGCCTTCGGCACCATGCCCAGGCTTAAGGCTTACAAGGTCGTCGCCATGTTCAACATCGGCATGTTCGAATACGACTCGGGCTTCGTGTTCATGCCGCTCGAGGCGGCGCAGACCTATTTCCAGCAAAAGAACACGGTCACCAACCTGGAGGTGTTCGGCACCAATCCGGTGACCGCGCCCAAGCTCGCCAGCGAAATCATGATCGCCAACAAGGGCGAGGTCCGCGTGCACGACTGGCAGCGCGCCAACGCCAGCTTCTTCAACGCCATCCAGGTCGAACGCAACGTCATGTTCCTGATCCTAACGCTGATCATCGTGGTCGCGGCGTTCAACATCATCTCGTCGATGATCATGCTGGTGAAGGACAAGGGCCGCGACATCGCCATCTTGCGCACCATGGGCGCGACGCGCGGCATGATCATGCGGGTGTTCTTCCTCGCCGGTGCGTCGGTCGGCACCTTCGGTACGCTCGCCGGTTTCGCGCTCGGGCTGTCGTTCGCCTCCAACATCGAGACCATCCGGCAGTGGATTCAAGGCCTGACGGGGACCGAGCTGTTCGCCGCCGAAATCTACTTCCTCTCCAAGCTGCCGGCGGTGGTCGACCCGACCGAGGTCGTGGTGGTGGTGGTGATGGGCCTGGCGCTGTCGTTCGCGGCGACGCTTTATCCGTCCTGGCGCGCGGCACGCACGGACCCGGCCGAGGCGTTGCGCTATGAGTGAGCGCGTCGACGGCGATACCCTGGCGACGGGCGGCGAGCCGGTGCTGCAACTCAAGGACGTGCGCCACGCCTTCGGACAGGGCCGGCGCAAGCTCGAAATCCTGAGCGGTGCCGACCTCGAAGTCTCTGCCGGCGAGATCGTCGCGCTGATCGGCCCTTCCGGTGCCGGCAAGTCGACGCTGTTGCATATCGCCGGATTGCTCGATCAGCCAAATTCCGGCGAAATCTGGATCGCCGGCGAGGAATGCTCCAAGCTTTCCGACAACGCCCGCACGCTGGTGCGCCGTTACAAGCTCGGTTTCGTCTACCAGTACCATCATCTGCTGGCTGAGTTCTCGGCGCTGGAAAACATCGTCATCCCACAGATCATCGCCGGCTTCTCACGCAAGGAGGCGCGTGAACGCGCCGCCCAGATCCTGGAATGGATGGGGCTCGCCGACCGCGCCACGCATCGCCCGGCAAGGCTATCGGGCGGGGAACAGCAGCGCGTCGCCATCGGCCGCGCCATCGCGTCCGGGCCGAAACTGCTGCTCGCCGACGAGCCGACCGGCAACCTCGACCCGGCAACCGCCGACGAGGTTTTCGGCGTCCTGCTGAAGTTGGTACGCGGTGCCGGCATGGCGGCGTTGGTCGCCACTCACAACCCGGAACTGGCGCGGCGCATGGATCGCACCGTCCGCCTCGCCGACGGCAAGCTCGTCGCCGCCTGAACGCTAGCGAAGGCGGGAAAGCGATGATCAAGGTCCTGACCCTGAACGACCGCATTTGCGCGCATCGTGACAACGCCGGTCATGCGACCGAGGTGCCGCCGAACGCAAGACTGCTGTTCTGCAACGGCCAGGTCGGCGCCAGGATCGACGGCACCGTGCCCGGCGACGTCGGCGAGCAGGTCGAAATCTGCTTCGAACGCATCCGGGTGATCCTGAAAGCATCGCGGATGGGCTTCCAAGACATCGTGAAGATCACCGTGTATTTCACCGCTGCCGCACATCTCGACCACTTCTACCGCATCCGCCCGCGCTTCATGGGCGAGCACAACCCACCCGTGGTTCTGCTGTGTGTCGGGCCATTCCCGCGGCCCGGCGTCGCAATCGAAATCGAGATCGTCGCGGCCAAGGCCGACTGAATTTCGGCGTGGGGATTTCGAACCGTAACTTCAAGCCTGTTGCCTCCGGTTTTTCCGGTGTAGGGAAGGCGCCAAGGCGCGTCAGTCGCTGCTCGCTCGAGGGTCGGCAGTCGATCTCGCCTCAGAGAAACGAATGAAGTTTCGGTTGCTCTTCTGTCACACCGTCGTCTGTGCGGTGTTGTTTTCCATTGCCGATGCGGCCGCGCAAGTCGTCGCCGGTACCATCGAACGCCAGCGTGGCGACGCCACCCGTATCGTCGGCGGCGAGGCATTCCCGCTGGTGGCGCAGGGATGGATGTTCGTCGGCGACACCATCACCACGGGCCGCGACGCGAGGGTGATCATCCGCTTCAACGATTCGTCCACCCTGACACTCGGCGAGAACGCCAACATCGACATCGACGAGCTTGTCTATAGCCCGGCCGCCGCCGGCAACGGACGCCAGGCGCTGAAGTTCACGCAGGGCGTATTCCAGTTCGTCTCCGGTGCGATCAGCGCCGCCAATCACGACAACGTAACCATCACCACGCGCGTCGCCACCATCGGCATCCGCGGCACCCGTTTCGTCGCCGGCGAACTCGCTGTCGGCATGCCGCCGGGCGTGCCGCACTTCGGCGTGCAGATCTACGACGGTGCCGTCGAGGTGATTTCACCGGCCGGCGCGGTCACCCTGAACCAGCCGGGGCAGGGCACCTTCCTACCGTTGACGCGGGTCGCCGCGCCGACGCCGGTGCGCCAGTGGACGCCCGAGGAAGCCGCCAAGGCACGCGCCGCGCTAGCGTTCTAGTCGTGGTGGGATTGGCCGGCCGATAACTCGACCGCCTGGCCATGCGGCGTGTGCAGATAGGCACGCCGCCAGGCTTCCTTGCGCTCGTCGAGGGCCTGCGGGTCGGCAGCGCCTTTTTCCTGAACCAGGCGTTCGAGCGCGCCGAGCCAGTGCCCGTAATAGGTATCGCCCAAGTCCGGGTCGCCGGCGGCGCCCGCCGCCCTGATCTCGACGGCGATGGTCTCGGTCCACTCTGCCCAGGTGAACATCCCCTGTTCCGAGAGCTGCACGGTGAGCGCAAAGGCCTGGGCGTGCCAGGGTTCGGCAAAGACCGGGCCTTCGTCGTCATGCGGTTGCAGTGGCAGTAATCCCGGTTTCGCCATTACGGCCTCAACAGATAGGGTTCCCAGAGGTCGATGTAGACGGCGTCGCGGCCACCGGCCGCCGAGCCCCAGAGTTCATCCGCCTCGAACCGTACGCTGTAGAGGTTTTCGCCGCGCCGTTCGCCTTGCGCGTTGGCATCGGCGAAGACGTGGATGCCGTGCAGCCGGTCGATGGTGCCGAGGCGGCCGCGAATGTAGCGCGGCGCCCGGGTGTGGGTGAGGGGATGGTTGTTGACCACGCGTACCTTGTCGCCGACGGCATAGGCGGCGGCCATGTTGCCTTCCATCGACGTCGGCCCGCCACGGCGCAGGATCTTCAAGGCGCCTTCCGCGTCGGGCACCTTGTAGCCGCTCGCCGGCCCCTTGGCCTTGCCGCTCTCCAGTTCCGCCGCGTTGACGATGCCTTTCTCGACCAGCAGCGTCTCCAGCCCGGCCATCCAGTTTTCGTAGTAGGTGTGGCGGAGGTAGTTGACGGGGTGCTGGCGTTCGCGCGCGTAACGCGACTCGTCGATGTTCCATTGCCCGAGAAACCCGGCCGCCAGCGTCAGCGCGAAAGCGCGCCGTTCCCAGGCGTCGTGAAAGATCGGCTCTTCCGTCTCCGGCTCTGGATTGACCGGCCCCAGGCAATGCTGGCCGCCGAGGTCGTGCGGTCCGTTCACCATCATCCGGCTCCCGGCGTCTTGGCTTCCTCGACGCCGACCATGGAATTGCGGGTGACGAGATCGGCGAGTTTTTCCTCGGACCAGCCCGCGGTGCCGGCCGGGCGCTCGGGGATGACGAGGTAGCGCATTTCCGAGGTCGAATCCCAGACGCGGATTTCCTTGTCCGCCGGAATTTCGGTGCCGAATTCCTTCAGCACGCCGCGCGGGTCCTGCACCACGCGCGAGCGGTAGGGCGCCGACTTGTACCAGACCGGCGGCAGGCCGAGCACGCTCCACGGGTAGCACGAGCACAGCGTGCAAACGACGACGTTGTGGACCGCCGGCGTGTTCTCGATGGCGACGATGTGTTCGCCCTGGCGACCTTCGAACCCGAACGCTTCCTTGATGGCCGCCGTGCAGTCCTGCTTGATCGCCTGCTTGAACGCGTCGTCGACCCAGGCCCGGGCGACCACGCGCGCGCCGTTGCGCGGGCCGATCTTGTGCTCGTAGGTGTCGATCAAGAGGTCGAGCGCGGCCGGATCGACCAGGCCCTTCTCGACGAGCAGGCTTTCCAGCGCCTTGACGCGGAGCGCTGGGCCCGGCGGCGGTTCGGTGAAGTCGTGGCCGTCGTGCGGCATCGGGTGCCTCCCAATGGGTATCCGGTAAACGCGAAATCCTCGCATACATGGCGGAACCGCACAACCGGCCCCGGTAGCGGCCGGCTTTTCAACAAAACGTAAAAATCTTGTGGAAAACCACCGGCCAGCCCCCAACATTTGGTGACTTTCGGCGCCACATGTGGAATCGTTGTCGGACCATGCCGCACGCAGATTTCGTCCATCTCCGCGTTCATTCCGCCTATTCCCTCTCGGAAGGGGCGATCCACGTCAAGGATCTGGTCGGGCTCTGCAAGGGTGCTGGAATGCCGGCGGTCGCGGTCACCGACACCAACAACCTGTTCGGCGCGCTCGAATTCTCCGGTGCCGCCACGAAATCGGGCGTGCAATCGATCGTCGGCTGCCAGCTCCGCGTCGTCGTCGACGACGCCGACCGAGGCGGCGCGATGGTGTTCCTGGCGCAGAACGACGCCGGTTACCGCAACCTGCTGAAGCTCTTGTCGCACGCCTACCTCAAGATCGAGGACGCGCACGATCCGCGCATACCGCTCGACGTGCTAGAGGCCCATGC
>JAYNJY010000047.1:0-7722 GCA_038110665.1 Rhodospirillaceae bacterium
AGATGGTGCCGGTCAGGAACATCAAACCGGTAATCACCAGGAGCGCACCCATGACCCGCTCGACCGTCTGCATGTGACGCCGCGCGCGTCGCATGAAGGCCATGAACGGCTTCACCAGCAGCGCGGCGGCCAGGAACGGGATGCCGAGGCCGGCGGAGTAGGTGGCGAGCAGGCTGGCGCCACGACCGACCGAGTCGCCGCTGCCCGCGACCATCAGGATGGCGGCCAGTACCGGCCCGACGCAGGGCGTCCAGCCAAAGGCAAAGGCGAGGCCGATGACGTAAGCGCCGATCAGGCCTGCCGGCTTGGTTTCCGCATGGAAGCGGGCCTCGCGGTAGAGAAGCGAGATCTTGAACACGCCCATGAATTGCAGGCCGAGGATGATGATGATGACGCCGGCGATCTTGGAGAGGACGTCGAGGTAGGCCGACACGACCTGGCCGATGGCGCTGGCGGTGGCGCCGAGTGCCACGAATACGGTCGAGAAGCCGAGCACGAAGGCGATGGCCGCGTAAAACACGCGCCGCATGATCGACGGATCGGTCTCGCCCTCGCCGGCGACCTGATCGAGCGTGACGCCGCCCAGGAAACAAAGATAGGGTGGCACCAGCGGCAGCACGCAGGGCGACAGGAAACTCAGCAGGCCGGCACCGAAAGCGCCGGCGTAGGAAACGTCGAAACCACCCATGTCGTGCCACTACTCCAGTCAGGGGGTTGGTCGAATTTCGGTCGGGGCCGTGCCTAGGCCCCCTTGATGCGGATGTTGTTGTTCTCCGGCACCCGCACGACCTTCTTCTTCGAGATGTAGTTGGAGAGCACGTCGTAGATCGGCGGGCCCTGCGTGCCTTCGTTGACCGAGGCCCAGCCGGAGACCACGTACTCGCGTTTCGGGTCGATCGGCTTGCCGGTCTTGACCAGCGTCATGTCGGTGATGCGCTGGCCGATCGGCTTCTTGATGTCGATGGCGTAGGCCATGCCGCCGACGCGCACCATGTCGCCGCCCTGCTGGTAGTAGGGGTCGGGGGTGAACAGGTTGTCGGCGACGTCTTCCAGGATGTCCTTCAACAACTGGCCGGTCATCTTGTTGCGGTAGGCGTTGGGATAGGTGATGGCGGTCTGGTGGTAGACGTGATCGACCGTGATGTCGGCGCCCGGCGGCAGGCTGGAGCCCCAGCGGAAACCGGGCGACAGCGCGATCTCCGCGTCGCGTTCCTCGAGCAGCGCCTGGCAGATCAGATCGTCGAAGGTGCCGTTGAAGTTGCCGCGCCGGTACAACAGCGACTCGGTCCGGCCGAGCACGCGGTCGAGTTCCTTGGCGTACGGCGCGCGGATCTTCTGGATCAACGCCGCCATCTCCGGGTCCGGCTTGATCGCGTCGGAGAACACCGGGATCAGGCGGAAGCGGAAGTCGGTGACCTGCTTCGACTTTACCTCGAGATCGAGGCGGGCGAGGAACTTGCCGTGCGAGCCGGACGCGACCAGCAGCGTCTTGCCGACCTTCTCGACGGCGGGCAGCGCGTCATGGGTGTGGCCGGTCAGGATGACGTCGATACCCTTGAGCTCGCCGGCCAGCTTGCGGTCGACGTCGAAACCGTTGTGGCTCAGGAACACGATCAGGTCGGCGCCGGCGGCACGGGCTTCGTCGACGCGCTTCTGCACCAGCGTGTCGCGGATGCCGAACGACCATTTCGGGATCATGTAGCGCGGGTTGGCGACCGGCGTGTAGGGGAATGCCTGGCCGATGACGGCGATCTTGACGCCGCCGCGCTCGAAGGTGTGGGTCGAGGCGAACACGGTCTCTTCCCAATCGGTGTCGACGACGTTGCCGGCGAGGAACGGGAACTTGAGCTTGTCCTTGAGCTGCTTCACGCGCTCGGTGCCGTAGGTGAACTCCCAATGCGCGGTCATGGCGTCGACGCCGAGCGCGTTCATGACGTCGACCATGTCCTCGCCCTGGGTCTTGAGTGCCGTGTAGGAGCCCTGCCAGGTGTCGCCGCCGTCGAGCAGCAGCGTGTTGTTCGGGCGCTCGGCGCGGATCGCCTTGACCAGCGTCGCCATGCGGTCGAGGCCGCCGACGCGGCCGTAGCTCTTGGTCAGGGCGGCGAAGTCTTCGCTGGTCAGCGCGTAGGCTTCCGGCGATTTCGCCTTGAGGCCGAACTTCTTGAGGAAGTCCTTGCCGGTCAGGTGCGGCGGCAGGCCGTGCGCCATGCCGACGCCGAGATTGATCGAGGGTTCGCGGAAGAACAGCGGCACCAACTGCGCGTGGCAGTCGGTGAAGTTGAGGAGGGTGACCTGGCCGACCGGGGAGAACTTGAGCAGTTGGTCCTGGGTGATGGTCTGCTGGGCGGCGGCGCGCGACAACGCGCCGGGCGTCCCGGTCAGCACGGCGGTGGCGGCTGCGACCTGAAGGAACTCGCGACGGTCCAACACTGTTACTTAACTCCTTCGCGCGGTGTGTTAGCATTTGGATAAAAGAAGGGGGATGCGATGAATAACCGCATCCCCCCTGCTACAATCGTCGTATTGTGTCTCAGTTGCGCACAGCGGGGGTCTCAACCGGAAGGCCGCGGCCTCGCCACGCAACATAAAGCTCTAGGTCGTTATATTCGTCTGAACCGTAAGCGTATGGCGTCGCACGCACCATTGAGTGACAGCCGCGGAACCGCCTATGAGCAGAGCCAGCCTTCTGCCACTTGAAACGGTAGGTGGGAAATCCGTTTATTTGTCCCTCTGAGAGTAAGTTTGCTCGGGCTCTTTTCCCATTATTGTCCTCATGGCAGTGCTTACACGCCATTCCGAACTGACCGTTACGCTCATAGTACATCGCCTTCCCCTTGGCGAAATGTGGAGCTGCCTCGTCGTCAATGCTTACGTTCATGGGCATGCCGCGTGACTGATTCCGGACGTAAATTGTCATTGCTAAGAGCTCATTAGACTCGTACTTCCATGCCTTCGTCTGCATGCGCTCTGTGCGGCAGGTGTTGATCTGTTGCTCAATGTTTTTAAGTTTTTTCAGGCCTTTGTCATATTTTGGATAGAGCGTAGCGACGCCCTTCATCGAATTGGCGGCGTCCTTGTGGCAAGATGCGCAAGACTTGCCCGCTTTTCCATCGACTTGGCTCCACAGCCCCTCGCCCTGATCAACATACATCATAGCGGGGTTTTTGAAGTCATCGTCTTGGATCGCCTGTGTTTCTTTTGTGGCGTAAGTATAGCCACTGCGCCGGTCGTCGACGGCATATTTTCCGTACTTGCCGTCGGCGAGAGCTCTTGACGCGTTGCTGCCAGCCAACATAGCGACCACAATCAAGGTCACGGCTCCAAGATAAGCCTTTTTCATTTTAGCTCCCCCTGTTTTCAAGTGGCGTCGATTTTAACGCTCTGTTTGACCACTGCACCTTTGTCGTCGGTCCAGGCGATTTCCAGCGTGCCGCTCTCCGCAACCTTCATTTGGAAGGACATGTAAGGATTGGCGGAGATCGCCGGGTGCCAGTCGGCCGAGAACGCTGGCTTGCCGTTGAAAGATGCGACGAACTTATTAATGATTAAGCGCGGGATCTTGTTGCCGGTCTTGCGATCCTTGCGCTGCCCGGTTTCCATGACGTGGGAAATCAGGGTCTTTACCTCGAAGACTTCACCCTTCTTGACCGACGAGGGGGCCTTCACGCGGGCTTTCGATTTTGCCATTTCACATACTCCCTATAGCCGGTCAGCCGCCGCAGCCGCCGATGGTGACTTTGATTTCGGCCTTGGCCATCATGAACGACCCGTCGCCCATTTCCGCCACCGCGACGATGTTCTGGGTCTTGGCCAGGCGGATGCGGGTCGAGATATCGGCCTTGCCAGACATACCAGTGAAGTGGAACGAGGCGACATCTGGGTTCGGGTTGCCGTCGGCGTAGATATGGATCGCCTTGACGTTGTCGGCATCGGACATGGCGCTGTCGACCTTGATGCCGATCGGCACGGTCGAGCCGTTTTCCGCGATCTGCGGGGTTTCCAGCGTAATTTTGCCCATGGTGAGCTTCTTGCCGCCGGTGGCCTTCATTATGGCGGCATCGGTGGCCTTCGCGTCGGCGAATGCCGGGCCAGCGAGGCTGATGCCCATTGCCGCGACGGTGCCGGCACCGAGCAGCTTCATCAGCTGACGGCGGTTCACCTGGCGAGTTTCCAGGGTTTTGTAGATCATGATGTTCTCCTCAATGAAAAACCAAAAACTTATATCTAAGAAGGCGCCAGTGGGTTTATTTCAATGTCACAAGATAAGCTACCACGTCCTCGACTTCTTGAGCAGAGAGCACAGTCTTGCCTTTGAATTTCTTGTTAACCCTTTTGAGGCCATCCAAATGATAAAAAGCCGGCATGATGGTGTCTTCGTTGAGCGCCTTTGGGTTTACGACACGCAGCCGGAGTTCCCCCTCCTTGTAGCGAGACCCCACGCCCGTCAGGTCGGGTCCGATCTCGCCGTGGAACTGCTGCTCGGGGATCGGCATGACGTGGCAGGCAAGGCAATTGCCTTTCTGTCGATTGATGGCGACCTTCCGCCCCTCGATTGCGTTGCCGGGCTTGCCGGTGAGCGACTTGATGATGGCGTAGCCATCGACCTTGTAAGCCACTAGTTTGGCCATTTCGGCTGCTGTACCGGTTTTTTGACCCGCGCACAAAAGCAACACGGTCCCGATGGCCGAAACGGCCAGAGTTTTAATTCTCAAGGCTTTTCTCCTCCTCCAGAGTACGCTCTCCCGTTCGTGTCTTGCGCCAATTTTTGTTGGTGGCGCTTGGGGACGCTTCGTTACGGGAGAAGCGTAACTATGTTTCCCTGTAGCAAGCAATCATATTCAAAAATTATAAAACATCAAGAAGGAAACCACACAAAGATGAGGGAAGGTTAGAACCGACGTGAGAGAGAATGAGCGTGGCCGGTAACGACAAATTGACGGCACAACCGTATTGCGGTGGCGCCCATGCGTTGCGACAAAAACGGGCTCGTGCTACCATCTACGATCAATGATTTGCGTGTGATGCGGCGATAAATAAGGTGTGCCGTGCGGGGGGGAGATGGCGATGACAGAGACAGTTCGAGGCAAAGCGTCGCATCGGCACCTGTGGCTAACGGCGTTCGCGTTGATCGGGGCCTTCCTGGTTGCCGTTCCGGCTTCGGCCGAAAAGAAATTGTTGCCGGAAGTCGAATCAAACGAGGAGGGGCTCCACGTCCAGCCGTGGTTCCGTTCGACGTTCCTGAACCTCAAGGACGACATGGTCGAGGCGGCGGCGGAAGGCAAGCAGCTCGCCATCATCTGGGAACAGAAGGGCTGTCCCTATTGCCGCGAGATGCACCGGGTCAACCTGCGCGACCCCGAGACCGTCGAATACATCAAGAAGCACTTCTTCGTCGTGCAGCTGAACCGGTGGGGCGACCGCGAGGTCGTCGACACCGACGGCGAGAGGACGACGGAGAAGAAGCTCGGCCAGAAGTACCGCGTGCAATTCACGCCGACCATCCAGTTCCTGCCCAAAGGCAAGCCCCCGAAGGACGGCAAGGCCTCGGCGCGCGACCTCGAGGTGTGGCGCCTGCTCGGCTACTGGAAGCCGTTCCACTTCCAGCACACCTTCGTATATGTGAGCGAGGAGGGCTACAATTCGGAGCAGGACTTCCAGCGCTGGCTGCAGGCGCGCGCGCGCAAGTACGAGGCCGAGGGCAAGGAAGTGAAGCTGTGGTGAGCGCCGGCGCGGCCGGCCAAGGCTAGCCGCGCTGGAACATCGCCTTTAAGGCGCCGCCGAGCGAGCCTTCTTCCAGGTACTTCATGCCGTAGACGCCGCCGGTGATGATCGAGGCGAGCGCGAGCACCGAGCCGAACGCCAGCGTCGACATGCCGCTCAGGCCCTGGCCGATGGTGCAGCCGAGCGAGAGGATGCCACCGACGCCCATGATCGCCGCGCCGAAAATGTGGCGCAGCATGTCGTTGCCGTCGCTGAACGCCTCGATACGGAATTCGCCGGCGCTCTTGGCGGCGATGAACGAGCCGACGATGACGCCGCCGACGACCGCGATGCCGAAGTTGATGGTCGCGCCGGTGAAGGTCATCAGGTACTGGATGCTCTCGCCGACCGGATTGACGAAGCTGACCGACGAAAGCGCCGTCGGCTCGAACTCGTCGAAGCCGACCACGCCGGTAATGTACCAGGCCGCCGGGATCAACGCGCCGAGGATCGCGCCGCCGGCGATGTCGCGCTTGGATGCGCGGAACTCCGCGCTCTTGAAGCAGAATGCCAGCAGCAGGACGACGACGACGGCGGCGATGGCGCCGCGCGCCGCTTCCGCGCCCATGCCGGTGGCGGCGGCGAGGAAGTCGGGCAGGCCCTGCGCCTTGAGGCCCTTGGCCGCGAGGTCGACGTTGGTGACGGCTTCCAGCTCGACGCGCGCGAGGCCGATCAGGCCGCGCACCGTCATGTAGGCGAACACGCCCATGACCAGGGCCACCAGCAGCGACTTCAGGTTGCCAGCGCCGAGCCGCACCAGCGTCTTGTTGCCGCAACCGCCGGTCATGGTCATGCCGAAGCCGAACAGCAATCCGCCGAGGATCGCGCCCGACCAGCCCAGGTTGGCGGTCAGGTAGATCGACTTGTTGAGGTTGACGAGGCCGGCCAGATGCAACGCCTGGCTGCCGGCGATGGCGACCGCGATGGCGAGCATCCAGGCGCGCATGCGGTTCCACTCGTCCATGAACACCATGTCGGAGATCGCGCCCATGGTGCAGAAATTGGTGCGTTGCGCGGTGGCGCCGAAGGCCACGCCGAGCACGAATCCGAGTCCGCAGACGATCCAAAGGGTAGGCAGTTCCATGACGTTGAAGCTCCTTATCGCGGCACGCTTGGCTTGATGGTATCGCGCGTCATCGCGGCGGTTGCAAATCCGCCGTTGCCATTTAACACTTTACAAAATTATAGAATGAGATTTTCTAACGGCAATGGTAATCTTGCATTGTGCGCCGGCGAGCGGCGCACGGATCAATCGAACCTTAGGCGAATTGAGGGGGAGTCATGGCGACTGAAACTTTGGACGCGAAGGGGCTCAACTGCCCGATGCCGATCATGAAGGCGAAGAAGGCGATGAAGGCGCTTGCCGCCGGCGACACGCTGGCGATCGAGGCCACCGACCCCGGCGCCGTGAAGGATTTCGAGGCGTTCTGCCGCGCCACCGGCAACGAGCTTGTGGAATCGGGCGAGCAGGGCGGCGTCTTCCACTTCCTGCTGCGCAAGAACTGAGGCGCGGTCGCGCCGCCTTACGCCTCGGGCGGGCGCACGCGCCAGGCGCCGCGGGTATCGATGGCGGCCTTGCCGGCGAGACGGGAACGATCGAGTTCCCGGAACTCACGGTGGTCGGTCAGCAGCACCACCACGTCGTTCGCAGCCAGGCCCTGGTCGAGGTCGACCAGGCGCACGTTGGCGCGCCCGGCCAGCGCCCTCGGCAAGGCCTTGACGTGCGGCTCGACGACGCTGACCTCGAAGCCGGCGTCAGCCAGTTGCAGGGCCACCTCGATCGAGGCGCTTTCCCGTAGATCGTCGATGTCGGCCTTGTAGGAAAGGCCGAGGCAGCAGACCTTGCGGCCGTCGACGGCGACGCCGAACAAGTCGCGGAAAAAAATCTCCGAGCCCACGACACGTGACCCACCCGCGCCGCTGACGTCAGCGGGGTCCACCGGCGCCGAAGCGTCGGTGGAC
>JAYNJY010000047.1:7732-15730 GCA_038110665.1 Rhodospirillaceae bacterium
CCCTGTCTGCCGGCAGAGCCCGACACCCCCCGCCCGGCCCCCCCCCGCCGCCACCGCCCCAGCGGCGCCAAGCGCAAGCACACGGCAGAGCCGCATCCAGCCCCGCCCCCCCGGGAAGCACCGCGGCGACGATGCGCGCCGGGCGGTCGTCGTTGACGCCTCGCGCGGCGCGTATGAGCGCGCAGTCGTCCGGCGCCGAGGCGACGATGAACCACGGATCGACCGCGATGCAGTGGCCGCCGACGCCGGGGCCGGGGTTGAGGATGTTGACGCGCGGATGATGGTTGGCGAGTTCGATCGCCTCCCACGCGTCGATGCCGAGCGTCGACGCCACGTTGGCCAGTTCGTTGGCGAAGGCGATGGAGACGTCGCGGTAGGCGTTCTCGGCCAGTTTCACCAGTTCCGCCGTGCGCGCGTCGGTCAGGTGCATGCGGCCGTCGACGGCGATGCGGTAGAGCGCCGCGGCGCGCGCCGCGCAGGCCGGCGTCAGCCCGCCGACGACGCGGTCGTTTCGGGTCAGTTCGATCAGCACGCGACCGGGCAGCACGCGTTCGGGGCTGTGCGCCAGCGCCACGTCGGCGCCGTCGGGACGGTCGTGCGGAAACACAAGGTCGGGTCGCAGCTTGGCGAGGTGGGCGGAGAAGCGCTCGGTGGTGCCGACCGGCGAGGTCGATTCGATGATCACCAGATCGCCCTTCTTGAGCACCGGCGCGACCGCGTCCGCGGCGGCGTCGACGTAGGAGAGGTCGGGCTTGCGCTCGGCCGTGAACGGCGTCGGCACGGCGACGATGAAGGCGTCGGCAGCCTCCGGCTTGGCGGCGGCCCGCAGCTTGCCGGTGGCCACCGCACCGTTGACCAGGATGTCGAGGTCCGGCTCGACGATGTGGATGGCGCCGGCGTTTACGGTGGCGACGGTGTCGGGGTTGACGTCGACGCCGAGCACGTCGAGGCCACGGCTCGCGAACACCGCCGCCGTCGGCAGCCCAACGTAGCCGAGCCCGATCACGCAGAGTTTCCGGATGGCGGGGTCAGTGCGCATTGTTTCGTCTGATTTCCTCGACAATGCGTTCGGCCGCGTGGCCGTCGCCGTAGGGGTTGTGGGCGCGGCTCATTGTGACGTATTCGCGCGGGTCGTCCAGCAGCGTTGCGGTGGCGCCGACGATGGTGTCGGTGTCGGTGCCGACGAGCCGCACGGCGCCGGCGGCGACCGCTTCGGGCCGCTCGGTCACGTCGCGCATGACCAGTACCGGCTTGCCGAGCGACGGCGCCTCTTCCTGGATGCCGCCGGAATCGGTGACGACGATGTAGGCGCGGTCCATCAGGTGCACGAACGGCAGGTAGTCGAGCGGTTCGAGCAGGTGCACGTTGGCCTTGCCGCCGAGCAGCCGGTGCACCGGCGCCTGGACGTTGGGATTGAGATGCACGGGATAGACGACCTCGACATCGTCGCGCTCGGCGATGCGCGCCAGCGCCCGGCAGATGCGCTCGAAGCCATCGCCGAAATTCTCGCGCCGGTGTCCGGTGACCAGGACCATGCGCCGCTCGCTTTCGAGGAACGGGAAGCGGGCCCCCATCTCGCCGTCGATGGCGGGGTTGGTGCGCAGCTTCTCGACGATGTGCAGCAGCGCGTCGATGACGGTGTTGCCGGTGACCGAGACGCCGTCGCCGGAAATGCCCTCGCGCGCCAGGTTGTCGGCGGCCGCGGCCGTCGGCGCGAAGTGCAAATCGCAAATGGCGTCGGTCAGGCGCCGGTTGATCTCCTCGGGGAAGGGGGCGTAGCGGTCTCCGGTGCGCAGGCCCGCCTCGACGTGGCCGACCGGAACCTTGGCGTAATAGCCGGCGAGCGCGGCGGCGAGCGTCGTCGTGGTGTCGCCGTGCACCAGGATTCTGTCCGGCCGTTCATCCGCGACCACGGCGGCGACGCCGGTCAGCTCCGCCGGGGTGAGGGGGGCGTGGGCCTGGCCGAGCCGCCGGACGTCGAGGGCGTGGTCGGGGCCGATGTCGAACAGCGCCAGCACCTGGTCGAGCATCTGGCGGTGCTGGGCGGTGACGCAGACCCGGCATTCGATACCCGGTGCCTGCGCGAGGGCGCGGACCACCGGCGCCATCTTGATGGCTTCCGGACGGGTGCCGAAGACGTTGAGAACGCGCATCGCCTCTCCCACGCGGGAATCCCGCGTCTTGCCGCGGCCGGGCCCCTCGCCCCGCCGCCGAGGGATGGATATCGCGGCCTTTCCGATTACGCAAGGGCGATGGCAAATTTTTCAAGGGATTCAAGGAGATGTTGTCAGTCAGCCGAGCGATGGCTAGTATCGGGGGAAATGCCCAGCGCTCACTGGGCTGTGGGGATGTCTTGAGGAACGGGTTTCAACGGTTGCTGCGCGCGCTATCGGCGCTTGGCGTCCTCGTCGCCCTGGCGACGCCGACGCTTGCGGCCGAGTTCGGATTTTCCGGCATGCACGTCCAGGGCATGAACGCGGCCATCGCCGAGGCGCTCGGCCTCAAGGCGCCGGACGGCGTGCTGGTGCGCGACGTCGCGCTCGGCGGCCCGGCGGACGAGGCCGGCGTACAGCGCGGCGACCTGATCCTGCGCTTCGACGGCGTCAAGATCGACAGCTTCAAGCGCCTCGTCGGCGCCGTCACCAAGACCAAGCCCAAACAGGTCGTCTCGCTCACGGTGCAGCGCCCGGAGGGCGAGAAGGTGCTCAAGCTCAAGCTCGGCCGCAAGCCGCCGGCCTGGAGCGTCGACAAGGGCTCCGTCATCGCGTTTACCGAAATCGGCCTGACGCTGGCCTCGGTGACCGAAAAAATCCGCAAGCGCTTCAACATTCGCTGGGGTTCGCTCGGCGTGCTGGTGACGCTGATCGATCCGGCCTTCGCCGACCGCATGCTGCTGCAACGCGGCGACATGATCGTGCAGGTCAACCAGAAACCGGTGTGGACGCCCGAGCAGGTGCGCGAGCACCAAGACGCGGCCAAGAAGGCCGGGCGCGGCCAGCTCCTGGTGCTGGTCGAGCGCGTCGGCGGCTTCGAGTTCATGATGCTGCCGGTCAAGTGACGCGGCCGGCGGTCAGCTCCCGCGCGCTTCGGCGATCAACTTCTTGAGGGTTTCCTTGTCGACGGCGCCGGGCACCAGTTCAGTGCCGACGACGAAGGCCGGCGTGCCGTTGATGCCGAGCGCCTCGGCGAGATGGAAATTACGCGCCAGCGCCGCCTCGACCTCGGGATCTGCCATCGCCTTCTTCAGGGCCGCCGGATCGATGCCCTGCTTGCCGGCGGCGGCCAGCAACGAGGCTTCGTCGCGCGCGCCGCGCCCGCCCATTAGCGCGTCGTGAAACGCCAGATACTTCTGCGGCTGGGTCCGCCAGACCGCCATTGCGGCACGTGACGCGAGCATGGATTCCGGCCCGAGGATCGGGAATTCCTTGAACACGACGCGGAGTTCCTTGTCTTCCTTCATTAGCTCGACCAGCGTCGGGTGCACGCGCTTGCAGTAGCCGCAGCGGTAGTCGAAGAACTCGACCAGGGTGACCTTGCCGTTGACGTTGCCGGCGACCGGGCTGGTCGGGTCGTTCTCGAGCTCCTTGCGCAAACCCGACAGCGTCGCCTTGGCGTGCACCTTCTTCGCTTCCTCGGCCTTTTCGCGATGCCGCTGGACCGCTTCGAGGATCACCTCGGGATGATCGAGTAGGTATTGGTGGATCATCTTCTCTATCGCCTGCTTCTGCCCGTCGCTGAACGCGGGCGCCGGGTCGGCGGCATCGGCGGCGGCGCCGAAGCAGAGGACCAACGCCAGGACGGTGGTGAGGCGGCGAAGGACGTTAAAGGCGATCATATCTTGGACTCCCATCGATTTCCGGCCGCATCATTGACGGATTTGATCGGGGCGGCAAGCGTCGAACCGCCGCGCCGTTCATTGGTAACGGAAAAGTACGACCGGTTTCGGTATGCAGCGCGCTAGCGCGAAAGCCGGAGCCCGGCGAGCCGCATGGAGCCGCCGGCGCCGGCGGCAGTCGAGATGCCGACGAAGACGACGCGGCTCGCCGCCATGTCGACGTTCGGCCATGCGGCGGCGTGAAGCTGGGACAGGTCGAGGTGTTCCGGCCACCAACGGCTGCCGTTCTCACGGCCGCCGCGCACCACGTAGCGCGCATGCGGCCGGCCGCCTTCGCCGGACGCCGCGACCTCGATCGAGCCGCGTTGCAGCGCGCTCGCACCCCATACCAGGGCAAGGCTGCGCGAGAACGGCGGCGGTTCGGCCGGGCCCAATCCCCAGTTGAAGGTCCGCGCCGGCGCCGTCCGGCGGTCCTCGAAGCCGACCACCAGCCGCACCGGGTGGTCCGGCGCGCCATCGACGGCCGACCAATCCCAGAACAGGAATGGCATCGCCAGCAACGGCGCGTCGAGACGGCGGATCAGCGCGGCGTTTTCGCCGCGCGCGGAGATTTCGAGGATCGTGCGGCCGCCTTCGGTGACGATGGCGGGGGCCATGGCGGCGGTCTTGCCGAGCTCGACCCAGTCGCTGGCGCGGCCGAACACCGGTTGGGCGGGATCGTCGCTGAACAGCCGGACCGAGCCGTCGAGCCCGACCGCCGTTTCGGTCTCGGCGCAACCGGTGAGGGCGAGCAGCATGACGCAGAGCAGCCGCCGCGCCAGCCGGGCGGTGGCGGCCGGGGCGTCGGTCATTGGCCTTTTCCGCGTTTCTTGCGGCTTTCCATTTCCTTGGCGGCGAGGCGGATGTCCTCGGCCTGCAGCCACTCGCGCGTGCCCTGCTTGAAGACGCCGAGGGCGCGTCCGGCGTGATAGGTGGCGATGTCCGGCTTTTCCTTGATCAACGCTTCCTCGGCGAGGGCGATGGAGCTGCGGCCTTCGTCGCCCTTGCGGCCGTAGGCGATGGCGAGCAGCCACCAGGTGAAGGCGTGCTCCCGCTCGGAGGCGAGGGCGGCTTCGAGGTTTGTGATCGCGGCGTCGGTGAATTGCGGCTGGTTGAACTCCAACTGCACCCGCGCCAGTTCGCGCCGGATCAGGCCGTTCGTCGGCAGCAGCGTCGCCGCCTTGCCGTAGCTGTCAGCGGCCTCCGCGAGCCTGGCGTTCTCGAACATGACCTGGCCGCGCAATTCGTTGAAATAGGGATCGCTCGGAGCCTCCGCGATCAGCCCGTCGATGAGGGCGATCGCCTCGGTCAGCTTGCCTTCCCGGTAGAGGCCGATGGCGCGCGCGTAGCGGCTCGGCACCCAGTTGTCGCTCTCCTTGTAGATCCTGAGCGTGCGGCCGAGCGGGTTGAGGAAGGCATAGAGCTTGGCCCGCATGCGGTCGTGCATGGCGACGATGGCGGGCGGCGTCGGCTGGTTGGAATTGGGCGAGGTGGCGACGAAATGGGTTAGCGCGTCGACGCGTTCGCGGGTCAGGGGTGGGTCCGTGCGTAGGGATCCTGCTGCGCCGGCGACAACAGTTCCTGGTCGCCCAGTTTCTCCATGAATTCGAGCAGCCCCTTGGCCGAGGTCTTGGTCGCGTCGAGGTACTTCATGCCGGCGTTGTCGGCCGCCGACTCCTGGACCCGGCTGTAGGCCAGCAGGTTGCGTGTCGCCATGCTCTGGCCGCCGACCGCGACCGCCTGGCCGACGTCGCCGCGTCCGGTGGCGATCGCCGCGGCGCCGCCGAGCACGAACGCCAGGATCGACATCGCCGAGTTCTTCGACAGTGCGTCGTGAATGCGCGACAGATGGCCGCCGGCGATGTGGCCGGTTTCGTGGGCGATCACGCCGATCACCTGGTTGGCGCTTTCGCTGGCGATGAGCAGGCCGGTGTTGACGAATAGGTTCTGGCCGCCGGCGACGAATGCGTTCAAGGTATTGTCCTTGACGATATATATCTTTACGTCATCTGCTTTGAGACCGGCGGCACGGAACAGTGGCGCCGCGTAGGTGCGGATGGTATTTTCGACTTCCGCGTCGCGAATCAGGCTGACGGCCCAGGCGGAACGGCTTGTCCCCAGCGAGAAACACAGAGCGACCAACGAGATAAACAGGGCTTTGCGCAGAGCTGTGGACACAAGTCGGTTTTCCAAACGCGAGACGAACCGGGCGTCGGTACGCCCATGTCTTCAAGGTAGTCAGGCCCCGGCGGTGCGTCAATTGGCGCGCTGGCTGGCGGCGCTGGCGGCGGCGGCCGGCATCGCCGGCTGTTCGCACATCCCGTTCCTCGAGCAGGACTCCGGTGTGCCGCTCGGCACCACCGGTTACGTCAAGGGGTTCTACGGCGGCGTCGCCGCCGACGAGCCGCAGGCGGCGCTGGCCGGGCGCGACGTGCTGACGGCTGGCGGCACGGCGGTCGACGCGGCGGTGGCGGTCTATTTCATGCTCTCGGTGACGATGCCGTCGGCGGCCGGCCTCGGCGGCGGCGGCATTTGCCTGGTCCGCACCGCCGACGACGAAAAGGTCGAGACCCTCGATTTCCTCGGTCAGCCGAGCTCCGGCAAGGGCCGGCAGGTCATGGTGCCGGGCAATCCGCGCGGCATGTTCGCGCTGCACGCCAGGGGCGGCAAGTTCGAGTGGCGCGAGCTGGTGCGCCCGGCGGAAAACCTGGCCCGCTTCGGCGGCGTCGTGTCGCGCGCCTTCGCCACCGGTCTGCAGGGCGCACGCCAGGTGCTGGCGACCGGCAACCCGGGACCGTACGTTCGCCCCGACGGACAACCGGTCGGCGAGCGCGACCGTGTCGTGCAGGCCGACCTGGCGGCGTCGCTGTCGCAGATCAGGGCCCGCGGCGGTGCCGTGATGTACACCGGCATCGGCGGCCAGCGCTTCTCTGACGAGGCCGAGCGCGCCGGTTTCGGCCTGACTCCGCGCGACCTCGACGCGTCGCTGCCGATCTGGCGCTCGACGCTCCGGGTGCGCTTCACCGGGCAGTCGAGCCTGCATTTTCCGATGCCGCGCACGCCGACCGGCACGCTCGGCGCCAAGATGGCGGCCATGCTGGTCGCCGATGGCAGCTTCCGCGGTGTCAGCGGCGCCGCACGCGCGCATATTTTCGCCGAGGCGATCCAGCGCGCCATGGCCGACGGCGCCGCCGGTTTCCATACCGTCACCAGCGAGCGTCAGACCTCGCAGCGGAAGAAGAAGCACACGAAATATTCGGTCACCCACACTGTGCTCGGCACCGACTACGCCAAGCGCCTACTCGACGGTTACCGCGGCGACCGCTTGACCCGGATCTCCACCGGCGGGCACCAGCCGATGGCGCCCGACGCGATCGGCGGCTCGACCAGTTTCACCGTGCTCGACAACAACGGCGGCGCCGTCGCCTGCGCGTTGACCATGAACGGCGCGTTCGGCACCGGCGTCGCGGTACCCGGCACCGGCATCTACCTGGCGCCCTACCCCGAAAGCCCGGCCAAGCGCGACCTGTCGCTTGCCGCGGTGGTCGCCGACCGCGACTTCGGCAACATGCTGCATCTCGTCGGCGCGGCGTCCGGCAGCGCCGCCAGCCAGGCGATGATTGCCGAACTCGGCCTCGCCGTCAGCTACGACAAGGCGAGCCGGGTCGACGATGTCGTCGCCGCCAAGACGCGCATCTACCGCGACCTCGCCGGCGGTGTCACCTACCTCGAGGACGCGGCGCCGCAGGCGCTGCGCGACGGCCTCGCCCAGCGCGGCCACCAGGTGCGCACGGTGCCGGCGCTGTCGCGGGTCAACATAGCGTTCTGTCCGAACGGACTGCCGTCCGAGGTTTCCGGATGCCGCATCGTCTCCGATCCGCGCAGCTTCGGTTACGCCACGGTTTCCGAGTGAACGGGACGGCGACGGCATGGCGTTGAAGGTTTCCACGCGCGGCGCCATTCCGCCGTTCATCGTCATGGACGTGATGCGCGAGGCCAACCGGCTCGAGGCCGCCGGTGAGCGCATCCTGCACATGGAAGTCGGCCAGCCCGGCACCGGCGCGCCCAAGGGTGTGCTGGCGGCGGTACAAAACGTCATGGCGCGCGACCGCATGGGCTATACC
>JAYNJY010000048.1:0-6161 GCA_038110665.1 Rhodospirillaceae bacterium
AATCGAAAGCCGATGTCGCCGGTATTGATGTGCGGCCAGGCGACGATGAGCGCGATCAGCAGCAATGCCACCACCGGCAGCAGGAATTTCATCAGGCTGACGAAACGGCTGTAAGCGCGCGAGTGCCGTCCGCGCCGGACGTCGTTCGAGAGGAACGCGCTCTGTCGAAGTTCCGGCGACGCCGGTGCGGCGGGCTGGAATTCGCTGGGCGTGTCCAAGTCTCGCCTCGCGGCCGTCACGCCACGCCGGCGCGCAGGCAGTCGTGAATGTGGACAATGCCGATGGGACGCCGGCCCTCGACGACGAAAAGGTTGGTGATCGAGCGCTCGTTCATGATCGCGAGCGCCTCGCTGGCGAGCGCGTCCGGGCCGATGGTCGCCGGCGAACGGGTCATCACCTCGCCGGTCGTTCGGGCCAGCAGGTTGGCGGATATGTGGCGGCGCAAATCGCCGTCGGTGATGACGCCGAGGAACTCGCCGGCACCGTCGATGACGCCGACGCACCCGAAGCGTTTCGTCGTCATCTCGATCAGTGCCGCGGCCATCGCCGCGTCCGGTGAGATCAGCGGCAGCTCGTCACCGCCGTGCATGATCTCGGAAACCTTGAGTAACCGCCGGCCGAGCTTGCCGCCGGGGTGGAGCGCGTGGAAGTCGGCCGGCGAGAACTTGCGCCGCTCGAGCAGCGTCACCGCGAGCGCATCGCCGAGCGCCAGCATCAAGGTCGTCGACGTCGTCGGCGCGAGGCCCATGGGGCAAGCCTCCGGCGCGTCGGGCAGGATCAGCGCGGCATCGGCGGCGCGGGCCAGCGCGCTGTCAGCGACCGAGGTGACACCGATCAGCGGGATCGAGAACCGGGCCGCGTAGGCGACGAGGTCGGAGAGCTCCGTGGTCTCGCCGGAATTGGACATCATGAAGAGCGAGTCGGTGCGCGTGATCATGCCGAGATCGCCGTGCGAAGCCTCGCCGGGATGGACGAAGAACGCCGGCGTGCCGGTCGAGGCCAGCGTGGCGGCGATCTTGCGCCCGACGTGGCCACTCTTGCCCATGCCGGAGACGACGACGCGGCCGCTGGTCCCGGCAAGGATGTCGAGGGCGTCCAGGAACGGTTGTCCGAGCGAGTTGGCAAGGGCCTTCAGCGCGTCGGCCTCGCTGGTCAGCACGCGCCTCGCGGACGCCAGATCGCTGTTGTCGACGGCGGCTGTGGCGGGAGCGCCTTTCGGGTTGTTGGGCATGGTCGATGCACTCATGCGGCTAAAACGCTCTGCACCCATCCATCATGCGCCGAAGCCCTCGAGAGGTCAATGGAAGCGCCCTGTCCGGGTGCGCTCAATGGGCGAAGATGTCGGTCTCGGCCCAGCCGGCGAGGTCGAGCTCGGACCGGGTCGCGAGAAAGTCGAAACATCGCTCGGCCAGTTCCATTCGGCCCTCGCGCACGAGCATGACATTGAGCCGCTCGCGGATGGCGTGGAGGTTGAGCACATCAGCGGCGGCATAGCGGGTCTGTTCGGCCGAGAGCTTGGCCGCGGCCCAGTCGGAAGACTGGTGTTCCTTGGAAAGCTCGATGCCGAGCAGTTCCTTGGTCACGTCCTTGAGGCCGTGGCGGTCGGTGTAGGTGCGCACCAGCTTGGAAGCGATCTTCGTGCAATAGACCGGTCCAATGGTGACGTTCAGGTATTTGCCGAGTACCGCCAGGTCGAAGCGGGCGTAGTGGAAGATCTTGGTGACCTTCCGATCCTCGAGCACGCGCCGCAGGTTGGGCGCGCCATAGCCGTCGCGGGAGAACTGAACCAGGTGGCATACGCCGTCGCCGGCGGAAAGCTGCGCGACGCAGAGGCGGTCGCGGTGCGGGTCCAGGCCCTGGGTCTCGGTGTCGATAGCGACGCCGTCGGGGAACGACAGGCCCTTGGGCAGGTCGCCCTTGTGAAGCTCGATGGCCTTGGGTTTCTTGGCTGGAACGTATTTCACCGGAAAGATGCCTCGGACCGCTGCCCTCACATGGCCGGGAAGCGTCCGTTCCGGCCAGAGAATGGTGCCCAGGAGAAGACTCGAACTTCCACGACCTTTCGGCCACAGGTACCTGAAACCTGCGCGTCTACCAATTCCGCCACCTGGGCATGATGGTCGAAGCCCGCGTCCAGCATATCCCTGGCCGCGCGCAGCGCTCTCCTTATTTTGCCGGGCAGCGCTTGTCAATCCGCAACTTCAAGGCGCCCGCCGGCCGGAGCCGCGATTAAGGTGCGTGCACGCGGCCCGGATGGCTTATAATAATGCCCATGTCGATTTGCCCGGGCGTTTGGCCGGGCGCAGTGCTCCATCCGGCTGGAGGAATCATGGACAGGCAAGTGGTCACGATTTTCGGCGGTTCCGGCTTCATCGGCCGCCATCTGGTGCGCCGGCTGGCGCGTCGCGGCGCCGAGGTACGCATCGCCGCGCGCGACATCGAGCGCGCCCAGTTCCTGAAACCGTTGGGCGATGTCGGCCAGATCGTGCCGTGGCAGACCGATGTCAACGAGCCGGCCCAGGTCGCCACCGCCGTGGCCGGGGCGGATGTCGTGATCAATCTGGTCGGTATCCTCTACGAGCGCGGCCGGCGCACTTTCCAGCGCCTGCACGTCGATGCCGCCAGCAACATCGCCCGGGCGGCCGCCGAGGCCGGCGTCGGCCGGTTGCTGCAGATGTCGGCGCTCGGCGCCGATGCCGCCAGCCACTCCGCCTACGGCCGCTCGAAGGCGGCAGGCGAGGCGGCGGTGACGGCAGCTTTCCCCGGTGCCACATTTTTCCGCCCGAGCGTGGTGTTCGGGCCCGAAGACAATTTCTTCAACATGTTTGCCGGGATGATGCGGTTTCTGCCGGCGTTGCCGGTGATCGGCGCGCCGCTGCTGCCGAAGGTCGTGCTCGGCGGGGCGGCAAAGGGCATCGATTTCTTCGGCGATGGCGGTTGCAAGTTCCAGCCGGTCTACGTCGGCGACGTGGCCGAGGCGATGCTCCATGCCCTGGATGCGCCGGAGACCGCGGGCAATGTTTATGAGCTCGGTGGCCCGAAGACTTACAGTTTCAAGCAGATCATGGAACTGCTGCTCGCCGTCACCGAACGCAAGCGCATGCTGTTCCCGATGCCGCTGGGGTTGGCCGAGTTCGAAGCCTTATTCCTGCAGATGCTGCCGAAACCGCTGCTGACGCCGGACCAGGTGCGCATGATGGAAACCGACAACGTCGTTTCCGGCAAGCTGCCGGGCCTCGCCGAGCTCGGCGTCAATGCCAGTGCCGCCGAGGCGGTGCTGCCGACCTATCTCAGGCGCTTCCGCACGCCGAGCCGCCAGGACGCGCACGCCCACTAGGCTGTTCGATTTCGGTTTCGTCGGTTCAGAAACGGCGGGGCAAGGCGTCGTCCGTGCCTTCGGTCTCGCCGCCGGCGGCGACGACGATCAGTTCACCGAATTCACGCAGGAACACGGAACCCTTCACCGTGCGCTGGATCAGCACGCTGCGGCGGTCGTCGCCGTCGGTCTTGCGTTTGACCACGCCCAGCTCGCTCAACCGGTTGACGGCGCGCGTGATCGCCGGCTTGGAAACGTTGAGGAGTTCCGCCAGGCCGCGCACGGTGTGCGGCGGTGGCGTCAGATAGACGCTCAGCAGCAGCGCCATTTGGCGCGCCGAAAGATCGGGCGCGTCGGCGCGCACGCTGCTGACGATGGCGCGTCGCCACAGGTCCAGGGCCTGCAGTTCATTCAGTTTCAAGCCGCTCAACGCCGCCTACCTGCTGCTCGGGCCGTTAGGCACGATCGTTTCGTTAACGTAACTTCTAGGTGATTTGGATTGTTGCGGCAATGGTCATTATGGCGCGCGCTCAGGCGCCGACGCCGAACCTTTCCGTGATCGCGTGATAGACGGCGCGCAGGCCCATCGCCTCGCCACCCTCCGGACGGCCCGGTCGGGTGCTCGGGTTCCAGGCCATCAGGTCGATGTGTGCCCAGGGTATTGCGGGCGAAACGAAGTGTTCGAGAAACAGTGCCGCCGTAATCGAACCGCCGTAGCCGCCTTCCGGCGAATTGGTGAGATCAGCGAACTTGCCCTTGACCATTTTGACGTAGCCGGGCCAGAGCGGCATGCGCCAGAACGGATCGGTGCGCGCCTGGCCGGCGGCGAGGAGGGCGGTGGCGAGCGCGTCGTCGTTGCAGAAGAGGGCCGGTAACTCGGTGCCTAGGGCGACGCGAGCGGCGCCCGTCAGCGTCGCGAAGTCGACGATCATCTCGGGCGTCTCGCTCGCCGCCTCGGCGAGGGCGTCGGCGAGGATGACGCGGCCCTCGGCGTCGGTGTTGTCGATCTCGATGGTCAGGCCCTTGCGTGTCATGACCACGTCACCCGGCCGCATGGCGTTGCTGGCAATCGAGTTTTCTACCGCCGGGACCAGCACACGAAGCCGAACCGGCAGGTTTGAGTCCATGATCATGCCGGCGATGCCCAGCACGTGGGCGCCGCCGCCCATGTCCTTGCGCATCAGTTTCATGCCGCTCGCGGCCTTGATGTCGAGACCGCCCGTATCGAAGCACACGCCCTTGCCGACCAGCGTCACCTTAGGCGCCGACGGATCGCCCCAACGGATGTCGATCAACCGGGGCGCGCGGTCGTGGGCGCGGCCGACGGCGTGGATGGCCGGGAAGTTGTCGCGGATCAGGTCGTCGCCGACGGTGACGTGGCATTCGGCGCCGTACTCGCCGGCCAGGGCCTCGGCGGCGGCGGCGAGCGAGTCGGGCCCCATATCGGCGGCCGGCGTGTTGATCAGGTCACGCACCATATTGGTGAACCGCGCCGTGCGCCGTGCGTGGGTGACGTCGGCGCCATTCGGTACGACCAGCGAGGGCCGGCCCTTGTCGTTCGATTTGTAACGGTCGAAGCGGTACTGGGCGATACGCCAGGCCAAGGCGAGGTCGGTCGCCTGGTCGGCGGGGAGTGCGCCGTCGATGGCGTAGGTTCCGACCGGGAGGTCCACGGCCAACGGCGCCCAATCCCAGAGCGTCGGTTTGTCGGGAACGCCGAACAGCACGCGCGCGAGCGCGCCTTCCGGCCCCGGCACCAAAGAGAGCGTGCCGGCCTTGCCCTGGAAGCCGGTGGTCGCGGTCCAACCCTGCAGGGCGGCCGGTTGCTCGGCGATCCATTGCGTGAAGGCGGCCTCCGCCACCGGGGTGATGGGAACGGCGCTCGAGGCGCTCTCGATCAGGGTGTCGCTCATGGAAATGCTTATATCAGTGCGGCCACGGGAATCAACGGCGGCGCGTAAACCGCCCCCTTTTACCTGCCTGAACCCTCGGTTAAACTCGTCCGCTTTCCGGAGGCGGGTCATGGCCGAGTTCACGCTGATCGTCGGGAACCGAAATTATTCATCGTGGTCGCTGCGCGCCGCGCTGGTGCTGCGCCGGACCGGTGCCGACTTCTCCGAAGTGGTGATCCCGCTCGACCAGCCCGAGACCGCGTCCGCACTTCGCGCCCATTCGCCGGCCGGCAAGGTGCCGGTGCTGCGCCACGGCACGCTGACGGTCTGGGATTCGCTCGCCATCGCCGAATATCTGGCGGAACTGTTTCCCGGCGCGGGCCTGTGGCCGGCAGACCCCCAGGAGCGTGCGCTGGCACGCACCGTCGCCGCCGAGATGCATTCCGGTTTCGCCGCGCTTCGCGAACATCTGCCGATGGATCTGCGGGCACGGCACATGGTCGGGCGGCTGCCCAAGGGAGTGCGCGACGACATCGCGCGTATCGTCGCCATTTGGACCGACTGCCGCCGGCGCGCCGTCGCCGAAGGGCCGTTCCTGTTCGGCGCGTTCACCATCGCCGACGCCTTCTATGTGCCGGTGGTCGGGCGTTTCCGCACCTACGGCATCGAGCTTTCGGGCGAGGCGGCCGCCTATGCCGACGCGGTCTGGCGCTGGCCCGACATGCAGGCGTGGCTCGACCTCGCCAACGACGAGGAATGGGCGATCGAGATCGAGCGGACCTGAGCCGCCGCTCAGCCGATCAGTTCCGGTTTCGCCAGACCCATGCGCTCTGCCGGCATGATGCCTTTCGCCGTTTGCGCGTTGGTCGCGTCTTCCTGGGTAATCTTCTCCCGCGACGCCACCAGAAGTTCGGCCTCGCGTGCAAGCGGCACCACGGCGACGCCGTCGTCGT
>JAYNJY010000048.1:6171-15052 GCA_038110665.1 Rhodospirillaceae bacterium
GCTTTCGACAGCGTGCCCATGGCCAGGTCGATTTCAACGCGGTTGCCGTCGTCATCGAAGCCCGAGCCGCGCCCGCCATTGATGACGCCGAGCGCATGGGCGTCATCCACCAGCAACCAGGCATCATGTTCGCGGGCAAGGGCCGCCAGTTCCGCCACCGGGGCGCGGTCGCCGTCCATGGAGAAAACGCCCTCGGTCGCGATCAGGCAGTTTCCCGCGTCGCCCCGATGGGCGCGCAAAAGCCGGGCGCAATCTTCGATATCGTTATGGCGGAAGGTTTTCACCTCGGCCCGCGACAGGCGCGCGCCCGCGTGCATGCAGGCATGCATCCATTCGTCGCCGACGATCAGATCGCCACTCGCGACGGCGACGCCGCCGCACGAGATGGCGCCGTCGATGACGCCGCCGAAGCCCTTGCTCGGGCCGGCCGGAACGACGCCGGCGCAGAACGCGGCAAAACCCAATTCGCGAATTTCCGCGGCGTCGCGGAGCGCCCCGTCGAGGACAATGCCGGCGAGGCCGCGCTGCATGGCGGCGCGGGTCATGATGCCGCCCCAGACGGCGGTATCGAGGTGCGCGCGGGCATCGACGACCAGGACCTCACCGGGCTCGGCGAGGTCGATGGCGACGTGGATGGCGGCGTTGTCGCCGACCATGCAGTTGACAGTACGTGCCTGGCCGATCAGCCGGATGCCAGGCGAGAGCGGCTTGATGCGCGCCGCCATGACCTGGGCGCGGTTCATGCAGTCGCCGACGATGGCCGGCGCGACGCCTTCCCAGGCGTCGAGTTCACGCCGCTCGAGACGGCGGTAGTCGGTGCGGTATTGTTGGATCGCCATGGCGCCGGGCCCTTTCGCAAACGTGACTTCGGTTCCCGGGCGCGAGCGTATAACATGCCCGGCCCGTGGCCAAGGTCGCGGATCAGAGCGGTGGAGGTGACTATGATATTCGGGCTGTTCGGCGACCCGACGGCGCGCGAGGCGAAGCAACTCAACCGTGACGCCCCACTCATCATCGAGCAGGCGGAGCAGATGTTCACCGACAACCGGCTACGCGAAATCGTGGCCTTGGTGGTGGAACACCGCGAAAAGGCGCATCAGATGTTCGGCCGCGCCGCAGTCGACATCCGCCGCGCGCACGACGAATACAAGAAATTCCACAAGGACGCGCGCCAGCGCAACGATCAGCTCCGGCTAACCGCCATGACGCTGGTCATCATCCATCTCAGGGCCGAATTGAACGGCATCGGCTCGGCGCCGGCGCGTGCCGCCATCGACCAGTTCGTGACGCGCTGGAGCGAGGCTTCCGCCGACTGACGGCGGACTACTTGCCGGCGCTCCGAATGGCGCGCCAGACACGCTCCGGCGTCAGCGGCATCCCGAGATCGTGGATGCCGAAATCCTTGAGCGCATCGAGAACCGCGTTGACCACGGCCGGCGGTGCGCCGACGCAACCGGCCTCGCCCGATCCCTTGACGCCGAGCGGGTTCTTCTTCGTCGGCGCGCCTTCGTAGTAGCCGATTTGCATGCTCGGCATGTCGTCGGCGCGGGGCAGCGCGTAGTCGACGAGGGAGCCGGTAATCAACTGGCCCGTTTCGTTGTCGTAGACAATGTTCTCCATCAACGCCTGGCCGATGCCCTGGGCGACGCCACCCATGACCTGGCCGTCGGCGAGCATCGGATTGATGACGGTGCCGAAGTCGTCCATCACCCAGTAACCGTCGATGCGCACCTTGCCGGTTTCCGGATCGACCTCGACCTCGGCGGCATGACAGCCGTTCGGCACCGAAATCACTTCGCGCGTGAACACGGTCTCGGTATCCAAGCCATTGCCGCCCTCGCCGCCTTCGCCGCCACCGCCCTGGACGGCGGCCTCGATGACCTCGCGGATGGTCATGGTGTGGTTGGTGTCGGCCTGGAAGAAACGCCCGTCCTCGAAGCGGACTTGCTCGGGGTCGATGCCGAAGGTCTCGGCGGCGACGCGTTTGCCCTTGGCGATGACCTCCTCGCTTGCCAGCAGCACGGATGAGCCGCCGACCTCCATGTTGCGCGAGCCGCCGTGGCCGCCGCCGATCGGGGTGGCGTCGGTGTCGGCCTGGACGAACTTGATGTCGGCCATTTCCAGCCCAAGCTGCGCGGCGAGTATCTGCGACATCGAGGTCTCGATGCCCATGCCGGTCGAGTGCGCGCCGGTCGCCAGCGTCACCGTGCCGTCGCGGTTGAAGGTGATGCCGGTGTGCTCCTTGGGGCCGCCACCGGTGCATTCGAGATAAGGCGCGATGGCGAAACCGCGCTTGCACCCCTTGGCCGCGCTCGCCTCGACGCGCGCGGTATAGCCGGCGCGGTCGCTCATTTTCAGCGTCTCCTCGAACAGCAGCGGGAAGTTGCCGGAATCGACGTCGAGTCCCATCGACGTCTTCATCGGCAACTCGTCCGGCCGCAGCAGGTTCTTGCGGCGCAGTTCGACCGGGTCCATGCCGAGCTTGCGCGCCGCGTACTCGATGATGCGCTCGGTCTGGAACGACGCCTCCGGCCGGCCGGCACCGCGGTAGGGGTCCATCAGCGTCGTGTTGGTGAACACGGCCTTGCCGGTGTAGTGCATGGCCGGGAAGCGGTAGGGGCCGCCCTGGGTGCGGGCCGAGCCGCCGGTCGGCGTGAACGGGCCGACGGTGGCGCAGAAGGCACCGATGCCGCCGATGGTCTCGGTCTTGAGCGCACGGAAGGTGCCGTCGGCGTCGAGCGCGATGGTGACCACGCTGGATTGACCGCGGCCGTGCGTATCGGAGAGAAAACTCTCGGCGCGGTCGTTGACCCACTTGATCGGACGCTTGAGCTCGCGCGCGGCGTGCAGCAGCAACGCCGGCTCGCCGTAGACGCCGTTCTTTGCGCCGAAGCCGCCGCCCACGTCGGGCGCCACATGGTGCAACTTGGCGGGCGCGATCTTGAGCACGTTCTCGCTGAACAGTCCGCGGTTGGCGTGCACGTTCTGGGTCGCGTTTTGCAGCTCGAAGCTTTCGCTCGCCGCGTCGTAAGCGGCGATGGCGCCGCGCGGCTCCATGGGCACGGCGGTGACGCGATTGTTGATGACGGCGAGCGTGATCACGTGATCGGCCTCGGCGAGCGCCTTGTCGACACCTTCCTTGTCGCCGAGCTGGAAGTCGACACAGAAATTACCGGGAATGTCGTCATGGATTTGCGGCGCACCGTCGGCGACGGCGGCGGCGGCATCGACGACGGCACCGAGCGGTTCGTAGTCGACGTTTATTGCTTCCATGGCGTCCTTGACCAGTGTCGGCGTCTCGGCCACCACCAGCGCCACTTCCTGGCCGACGAAACGGACCCTGTCGATGGCGATGCAATGGCGCGGCGGCTCATTGAGCGGCGTGCCGTCGATCTTCTTGTTGACGCCGGAGCGTGTCGGCACCGGACCGTAACCCGCCCGCTTCCAGTCCTCGCCGGTGACGACCATGAGTACGCCCGGCATGGATAGCGCGGCCGAGGCGTCGATCTTGTTGATGCGCGCATGCGCGTGCGGCGAGCGCAGCACGCCGGCATATGCCTGGCCCGGCAGGTTGATGTCGTCGATATAGGTGCCCTTGCCGGTGAGGAAGCGTTGGTCCTCGCGGCGGCGGACCGGCTGGCCGATTTCCACTTTCTGCATGGCGCACCCCTCCTCAGGCGATCTTTTTGACGGCGCGGCGCGCGAGCACGCCGATCAGGTGCGCGCGGTAGTCGGCGGCGGCGTGGATGTCGGAATTGAGCCCGTCGGCGTCGACCGCGACGCTTTCCAGGGCCTTCGCGCTGAAGTCCCTGGCCAACGTCGCCTCCATTTCGGGGACGCGGAAGACGCAGGGTCCGGCGCCAGTGACGGCGACGCGGACGCCGGCCTTGCCCTTGCTCACCATGACGCCGACGAGGGCGAAGCGCGACGCCGGGTGAGGGAACTTCTCGTAGGCCGCCACGTCGGGCGCGGGGAAGTCGACGGCGGTGATAAGCTCGCCGTCGTCCAAGGCGGTGGTGAAGATGTCGAGAAAGAAATCGTCGCCGGCAATCTCGCGGCGGTCGGTGCGAACTGTGGCGCCGAGGCCGAGCACGGCGGCGGGATAATCGGCGGCCGGGTCGTTGTTGGCGATGGAGCCGCCGATGGTGCCGCGATGGCGCACCTGCGGATCGCCGATCAGCAAGGCGAGATCGGCGAGTGCCGGAATCGCCGAACGGACCGCGTCGGAGGTGGCGACGGCGGCGTGCGTGGTCATCGCCTTGACGGTGACCACGCCGGCCTCGACCGAAATGCCTTTCAGCTCGGCAAGCGCGCCGAGATCGACCACGTCCGACGGCATCGCCAGGCGTTGACGCAGCACCGGGATCATGGTCTGGCCGCCGGCCATGAACTGACCGTCGTCGGCCGAATTGCGGGTCTCAACGGCATCGGCGAGGCTGGTGGGGCGGTGATAGATGAAATCGTACATGGCGTCAGCTCCGCATGGCCTTGGCGCCGTCGAGCACGGCCCGGACGATGTTCTGGTAGCCGGTGCAGCGGCAGAGATTGCCTTCGAGGCCCTCGCGCACTTCCGTGTCGCTGGGGTCAGGATTGTCCTTCACCAACGCCAGCGCCGCCATCACCATGCCCGGCGTGCAGAAGCCGCACTGCAGACCGTGGTTATCGTGGAAGGCCGCCTGCATGGGGTGCAGCGTGTCGCCGTTGGCCACGCCCTCGATGGTGAGCACATCGGCACCTTCCGCCTGCAGCGCCAGCATGGCGCAGGATTTGACCGACCGGCCGTCGACGTGGACGGTGCAGGCGCCGCACTGGATGGTATCGCAGCCGACGTGCGTGCCGGTCAGGCGGAGTTGCTCGCGCAGGAATTCGACCAACAGCGTGCGGCTCTCGACCTCGCCGCTTACGGCCTTGCCGTTCACGGTCATGGAAACTGTTGGCATGTTCGGCTTTCCTCCCTCGCGGATTGGCCGGCGCAATTCGGCGGCGAAACTCTTGGTAAAACGAAGGGCGCACCGGTCCCAGCAGCGCCCCCTAATAGAGCTTAACGCAGACGCGCCCGGCTAGGAAAGTGGTGGCGGTGGATTTTTTGCGCAAAGTCGCATGCGCCGGAAAAACTTGCCACGCCTTGGCGCCCTCCCTATCTGTTCAGGGTTCAAGGAGCCAACGCCAATGAAGATGGAAGACGAAATCAGGATCGAGGCGCCGCGCGGGCGGGTGTTCGCCGCGCTCAACGATCCGGAAATCCTCAAGCAGGCGATTCCCGGCTGCCAGGAACTGGTCAAGGTCTCCGATACGGAGATGACCGCAACCGTGCAGGCCAAGGTCGGGCCGGTGAAGGCCAAGTTCATCGGCAAGGTCACGCTTTCGGACGTCAACGCGCCGGAAGGCTATACCATTTCCGGCGAGGGCACCGGTGGTGCCGCCGGGTTCGCCAAGGGTGGCGCCAAGATCACGCTGGTCGAGGACGGTGGTGCGACGGTGTTGTGCTACGCGGCCGACGCCGAAGTCGGCGGCAAGCTTGCCCAGATCGGAAATCGACTGATCGAGGGTACGTCGAAGAAATTGGCCGGTGAATTTTTCGAGAGTTTTTCCGCCCTGGTGCTGGCGGCGCCGGCGGTTGAAGCGCCGGCGCCAATCTCCGAATCTGTGATCGAGCCCGCGGTGGCGGCTTCGCCAGTTACGGCCACGGCCGGCGGGGTTTCGCCCTGGGTCTGGGCTACGGCGGCAGTGGTGTTGGCGCTGATCGCGCTCGGCCTCGTCGGCCGTTAGCTCTTTTGGTTCGGCCGCCGGAGCGCGGTCGTGATTTCAGCGAGTGCGGCAAGCGCAATCTCGGCCGGCGTCTCGGCGCCGATGTCGAGCCCAACCGGTGCATGGATGCGCTGCAAGGTTTCCTCGTCGATGCCGGCCTGACGCAGCCGCTCGATGCGCTTGGCATGGGTGCGCCGGCTGCCGAGCGAGCCGATGTAGAAGGCGTTGCTGAAGAGTGCGGCGATCAAGGCCGGATCGTCGAGCTTGGGGTCGTGGCTGAGCGTTACGACGGCCGTGCGCGCGTCGGGTTTCAGATCTTCGAGCGCCGTAGACGGCCAGCGCCGGTCGAGCTTGATGCCGGGGAAGCGCGCGTCCGTGCCCCAGGTGTCGCGCGGGTCGACGACGGTGACGTCGTAGCCGACGCTGGCGCCGATCTCGGCCAGGCGCTGGGCGATATGGACGGCACCGACGATGAGCAGGCGGAGCTGCGGGTTGTAGATGCGAGCGAACACCGGCGCCGCCGCCTCGTCGTCGAGCATGCCGCTCTGGTCGGTGACGAAACGCTCGGCCAAGTCCGCCGCCTGGGCCGCGGACAAAATCAGGTACTCGTTTACGACTTTGCCGCCCCGCCAAAGCGCGTGCCGGCCGGACTTGGTGTCGATCAGGAGTGCTGCCGGGACATGCCGGGCGCGCGCCGCCTCGAGTTCGGCGAGCACCGCCGCGCGGGCGTCGTCGAGGGCCGCGACATAGACCGCGACCCGGCCGCCGCAGGCGAGGCCGACGGCCCAGGCATCCTCGTCGGCGACACCGAACTCGAGGTTGGTCTGGCCGCCGTCGCGGATCGCCTTCAGGCTGGCGGTCACGACCTCACCCTCGATGCAACCGCCCGAGACCGAGCCTTCGAATGAACTGTCGGCGCGTACCGCCAGGTGGCTGCCGGCCGGGCAGGGCGACGAGCCCCAGGTTCGCGTCACCGTGGCGAGCGCGACACCCTGGCCGTCGGCACGCCAGGTGAGCGCCCTGGCGACGGTTTCCGCACTCGGCGTCGGATCGGTTTCGCCCGGGAGCGACATGGCAGGGACCTCGCGTCGGATGACAATGAAAGGACGCCGACAAGCAAACCAAATTCGGGGCCCGCGACCAAGCCCTTTCCGCGCCGTCCCGGCCGTGCGATTCTGGCCGCGATGAACGGCAACGACACTACTCCCGAAAGCCGGCGATCCGCACCCGTTGCGGCGCCCGTCGCAGCGTTAGTGCTGGCTGCCGGCTTGTCGCGCCGCGCCGGCGCCGTCAACAAGCTGCTGGCCGACGTTGACGGCTGCGCCATGGTCGAGGTCGTGACGGCGACCGCACTCGCCGCCGGTTACGCGCCGGTGCTGGTCGTCACCGGGTTCGAGGCGGCACGCATCGAGACGGCGCTCGCCGGCTTCGATGTCGGGTTCGTAGACAATCCGGATTTCACCGAGGGCATGGCGGCGTCGATCCGCCATGGCGTGAGCGCTCTCCCCGAAGATACCGCCGGGGTGTTGATTTGCCTTGGCGACATGCCTTGGGTCAGCGTCGCCACGCTGGAGGCCCTGCGTACCGGCTTTAGCCAGTCCGACGCGGCGACCATCCGCCGCCCGGTCAAGGATGGTGTGCCCGGAAATCCGGTTCTGTTCGGGTGCGCGTATTTTGGCGAACTTCTTGCGCTGGATGGTGACCATGGCGGCAAGTCGGTGATACAGGCACACCTGCATGCGGTCGTCGAGATCGCAGTCGAGGATGCGGGCATCTTTCGCGATCTCGACAAGCCGGGCGCGTAAGCGCCTTAGATTAATTTCTTAATCGTTTGCATTCGTTAACCAATATTTTGTATGTAAATGTGATAAGCGCACTATATGGGGCGAATCCAATGGCCAGAGGGGCCCTGGCAGTGTTGTGGATAACCTGGGAGCGGGCGACGAGATGGCGAACTCGATCAGGAAACTTTACAAGACCGTGCTGAAAGCGCGCGCCGCCGCGCGCAAGGCGCCGCCCGATGTCGCTCGGACGGCTAAACTGTTCGACGAAGGACGCATCAAGATCGCCAAGAAGCTCGTCGAGGAGGCCACCGAGGTCTCGCTCGAATGTGTCGCCGACAACCGCGAGGCGGTGATCAACGAGTCCGTCGACATGCTCTACAATTGGGTCGTGGCGCTCGCCGACATGGGCATCAAGCCGCAGGAAATCTGGGACGAGATGACGAGGCGCGAAGCAATGTTCGGCATCGCCGGCAAGCTGCCGAAATCACGCGTCGTGTCGACGACGCCGAGCGGGCGCGGCCGGCGCATGGCATCGGTCTCCAAGCACTGACACTCTCCAAAACGCTTACGCCCTCCTATTTAGACGCTGAGTGAAAGCCGGTCCGGAAACGTTCGAGCGTGTCCAGGTCGGGCGGGCAACCGATGCCCGGTGCCGCTGAAATTTCCATTTCACCCCCTTCGATCTTCCAGTTTTGGCCGATGCTACTATGACTGCGGGCGTTAGAGTTTTCGCGTTCGAACCGGAATCCCAGAACTACGCGCTGCTCAACAAGAACATTTTCGCCAACGGGCTGCAGCAACAGGTGACCGCCTACGCGGCGGCGCTCAGCGACGAGACTGGATTTTCGGATCTGCACTTGAGCACACTGCTGATTGGCGGTTCCTGCCACAGCTATGGCGAAGCTGTCGATTTTCACCTGCAACCCCGCGATACCGGGCTGCGCCAGGGCTGCTATTCGACCACAATTGATGCTCTGGTCGGGAGCGGCGTCATGCCCTGCCCGACCCACATCAAGATTGATGTCGACGGCAATGAGCACAAGGTGATCGCCGGCGCCGAGCGCACGCTGGACGACGAGAGGGTGCGTTCAGTGCTGGTCGAACTCAACACTAATCTCGCGCAACACCGGGACATCATCGAGAGCCTGGAAGGCCGGGGCTTTAATCTGCATCACCAAAAGCTGACCCAGTCGATCCGTCAGGAGGGAGCATTCACAGGTGTCGGAAACCATATCTTTGAGCGTCGTTGAGACCCTGATATACGGCATCCTCAATGCCCCGATCCGAACCTATCCGTTCCCGCATTTTTATGCCGAGAACATCTTTCCGCCCGACTTCTATGAAAACAT
>JAYNJY010000048.1:15062-15333 GCA_038110665.1 Rhodospirillaceae bacterium
GACCCATTTTCCCGATCCGTCGTATTTCACGGCCATCGAGGATACCGGTCGGGTCCAGACTCTTGACCGAGAAAAATCGGACCGTTACGTGATCGCGCTTGACCGCAAGAAGGTCGACCGCGTGCCGCATCACCTGCAGCGGTTCTGGCAAACGATGAGCGACATTCTGAAGAGTCCGCGGTTCTGTCAGGCGCTGCTTGCCAAATTCCATCCCTATCTCATGGAGCGCTTCGGAGACCGTATCAAACAGACCGACTTCGTGCCCGATATC
>JAYNJY010000049.1:0-9781 GCA_038110665.1 Rhodospirillaceae bacterium
CCCAGAAGCCGCCGCCCTTCTCCGCGTAGTAGTCCGCGATACGGCCGATTTCAGCCGCCACGGAGTCGGCGATATAGATTTCAAATGCATCCTTCATGTGCGGCGGCGCGAGCCGGCGATTGACTTCGATGAAAAGTTCTCGGACATCGGCGACGACGGCCTCGGCGAACGGGCGGATACGCAATCCGCCGCCACCGGTGCTCACGCGTCCTCGCCGCCGTGCACGCGCTGCGCCAGGGCGGCGGCCATGAACTCGTCGAGATCGCCGTCGAGCACGGCCTGGGTGTTGGAAGTCTCGACCTCGGTGCGCAGGTCCTTGACCATCTGGTAGGGCTGCAACACGTAGGAGCGGATCTGATGGCCCCAGCCGATGTCGGTCTTGGCGTCGTGCTCGGCCTGGGCCGCTTCCTCGCGTTTCTGCAATTCGGCCTCGTAGAGGCGCGCCTTCAGCATGGAGAACGCCTGCGCCCGGTTCTTGTGCTGCGAGCGGTCGTTCTGGCACTGCACAACGATGCCGGTTGGCAGGTGCGTGATGCGGATGGCGCTGTCGGTCTTGTTGACGTGCTGGCCGCCGGCGCCCGACGCCCGGTAGGTGTCGATGCGCAGGTCCTTGTCGAGGATTTCAACCTCGATGGTGTCGTCGACCACCGGATAGACCCAGGTCGACGAGAACGAAGTGTGGCGGCGCGCGCTCGAATCGTAGGGCGAGATGCGCACCAGCCGGTGCACGCCCGACTCGGTCTTGAGCCAGCCGTAGGCGTTGTGGCCCGAGACCTTGATCGTCGCCGACTTGATGCCGGCCTCTTCGCCCGGGCTTTCTTCCAGCCATTCGACCTTGTAGCCGTGCTGTTCGCACCAGCGCGAATACATGCGCAGCAGCATCTCGGCCCAATCCTGGGCCTCGGTGCCGCCGGCGCCGGCATGGACTTCGAGATAGCAGTCGTTGGCGTCGGCCTCGCCGGACAATAGCGTCTCGAGCTCGGCCTTGGCGGCGCGTTCCCTGAGCTTGTCGAGCGTCGCCTCGGCGTCGGCGACGACGGCCTCGTCATCCTCGGCCTCGCCGAGTTCGATCAAATCGAGGCTGTCGGCGAGTTCGCGTTCCATCTCCTCAACCTCCTTGACGCCGGCGGCCAGCAGGTTGCGCTCGCGCATCACCGCCTGGGCACGACCGGAGTCGTTCCAGAGATTCGGGTCTTCGGCGAGGGAGTTCAATTCTTCGAGGCGGAGTTTCGCTTCATCGTAGTCAAAGATGCCTCCTCAGCAGTTCGATCGACTGCTTGATCTCTGAGGCTTGAGATTCGATTTCGGCGCGCATGGGCTCGGGTCTTCGCTCTCGTTGTGTCGATGCCATCGGGCGCACCGATAAGATGCCAAAGGCCAAGAAATTGCAAGGCCGGGAAGCGCCAAGGCGGCTGGGTATTTCAACCCGGCGCCCGGCGGGTAAAACCGCCCCCGAAGGATCGAACGGATTGCAACCGACGAGGGGCCGAACATGACGACGCCGCAGATGGACATCTTCCGTGAGGGCAGCCGCCACCACCATTTCCTGGAATACGACCTCGCCACCGGCTGGACGCTGGCCAAGCTGGCAAACGCGGTCAAGCGTACCCGCGCCGCCGCTGCCGAAAACCCCTGTGCCATGGTGATCGCCTTCGGCAAGGACGTACTGGCCAAGCTGCTGCCGGGCGATATGCCGGACGGCCTGCACGACATCGAGGCGATCGAGGGCAGCCGTCATTCGGCGCCGGCGACGCAGAGCGACGTCTGGTTCTGAGTGCATGGCGCCGAGCGCGACGACGTGTTCGACCTCGCCCGCGCCATCGACGGCGCAATGTCGGGGATCGCGCGCGTCACGATCGATCTTTCCGGCTTCATGTACCACGACGCCCGCGACATGACCGGCTTCGTCGACGGCAGCGCCAATGCCAAGGACGACAAGCGCCTCGAACAGGGCCTGGCTGCGGCTGGCAAGCCGGGCGCCGGCGGCGCCTTCGTGCTCGGCCAGAAATGGGTACACGACCTCGACGGTTTCGCCAAGCTCTCCCTGGCCGACCAGGAGCGTGTGTTCGGCCGCACCAAGCCCGACAGCACCGAACTGGAGGGCGATTCCCTGCCGGCCTGGTCGCATGTCGGGCGCACCGACCTCAAGGTCGACGGCGTCAGCCAGAAGATGTACCGCCGGAGCGCGCCGTTCGGCGGCGTCGGCGAGCACGGGCTCTACTTCCTCTGCTTCACCTCGGATATCGGCCATTTCGACAACGTGCTGAAAAGCATGCTCGGGCTTTCCGGCGACCGCGAATACGACCATCTGACCGATTTCTCCGAGGCCAAGACCGGGGCATACTGGTTCGCGCCCTCGGCGACGGCCGTGGACGCGCTGTAACGGCGATCACAGCCGGGCATGCGGACAACGGCCCATACTCGGCGAACTGGAGGCAGCATGAGCGAAAGCGGCAGCGGCAGGCGCCACGAGCGCATTCCCGTCAACGAGCCGGCCTCGATCGTCTCGGACGGCAGGGTGCGCGAAGGCGTCGTGCGCGACCTCTCGGAAAGCGGCGCGGCCATCGAGTTCCATATCGAGAAGTGCGAGCTGATCTGCCTCGACATCGGCCAGGAGGTCGGCCCGCGCTCGCAATCGCTCGACCGCCCGGCCCGCATCATCCGCCATTACGAAAGCGGCTTCGCCGTCAACTTCGACGACTACGGCAACGACGACTGATCCCGCTTACGGTTTGTGGCCGTGCGCGACCGGCGCGCCCTTGTAGTGCCGGTGCAGCGCGTCGCGGCCGAAGTCGTTTTTCGGGTCGCGCCACAGGCTATGGATGTGGTTGGCGTCGTTCTGGCTGTTGTCGAACTCGATCAGCACGCGCGGCCCGTGGATGCGGTAGTAGAACGCCTCGCCTTCCTTCCTCCCGCCGGCCCAGGCGAAGCGCATCTCGGCGAAGCCTTCGCGCATCAGGTCCATGTAGGGCCGGCCGATTTCGTCGCGCGCCAGGATGAATTCGTCGTACTGCAACCAGCTGCCCTGCTTCGGGCCGCTCGGCACGCGCGCCGGGTCAGAGCCGACGAAGGAGGTCGGCGTCACCGAGACTTCGCCGGCCGCCGCCACGGCGACGTTGATGGAAAGGTGATGACCCTCGAGCCGCCAGCCCCAGGGGTAGGTGCCCGGCGCGCCGAACACCGAGATGTAATACTTCTCCGGGTCGCGGTAGCTGAGCGACGAGCCCTCGATCCCGGCCAGCACCGCCTCCAGCGCCATCACCGCCTCAGCCTTCAGGACGCAGCGCGCCGACAGCGTGCTGCGCATCAGTTCTTTCGTCGCAGCACGTTGGGCCGGCGTCATTTCGCGGATTACGGCGCCGTCGCGCGACCGCGGCACGTAGTGCCATTCGAACCGCTCGGAGTCGGTGAACTTGAAGCGGCCGTCCTTGGCCTTGTCGGCCATGGCCGCGAGCCAGGCGTCGGCGGCGGCGGCGATGGCCTTGTCGAAGCTCTCGGCGCGGGCCGGCGATGCGGCCGCAAGGGCCAGCACCGATAGCGCAATCAGCACTCGCTTGATCGTGTTCATGGCATGCAGACTACAATCCCCCGCGCCCGAGCGCCGTTCAAATCCGCGTGTGCGCGGGATCGGCGCCGCCGCTAGCTCGCCTTGGCGCGGACGAAGACGCCACCGCGTGGCCCGGTGTTGTAACGCTCCGAAAAATCGGCGGCGAGCGGCCGCGGCTCGCGGCAGTTCATCCACATGCGCAACAGGCAACGCCGCTTGGCCGGGTCGGGATCGCTCCGGAATTCCGAGCGCGCATGCAGCAGCACGTAGTTGTTGATCAGCTGTATGTCACCCGGCGCCATGTTGAACTCGAACCGCATATCAGGCCGTTCGGCCACCGATTTCAGGAGGTCGATGGCCTCGCTCTCGGCCGGGCTCAGGCTGTCGCCCATCTTTGCGTGGGCGGAACGCATGATCTTGTCGTTGTAGCAGCAGCTCAGCAGCCCCGCGTGGTAGCTGAACACCGGAATGCGGTTGTGGGTGACCTCGTCCATGCGGCCGGTCGGCCCCTCGCCGCGCAGGTCGTGGTGAAAGCCGCGGTCGTAGATCGCGAGCAGGTCCGGCCGGGTGGCGCGAAGCTCGTTGAAGATAGCGGCCGAGCTGGAGAGCCAGCTGACACCGCCGGTGCCGGCGGTGCGCAGGCAGAGCAGCGCGGTCATGTCCGAGGTGTCGACGTGCGGATTGAGCTTGTCGTTGGACATGTAGCCGCGGTCGTTGACGCCGTGGGTATAGTCCGACCCCTTGTCAGTGACCTCGGCGATCAGATCGCCCATGGCGTTCTGCGAAATCACCGTGCCGAGGTAGCTGCCGATACCCCAGTAGACGGTCTCGATCTCGTCGCGGGCGTAGCGTTCGACCGGCAGCCCGCGCAACAGCGCGAAGCCTCGACCGTCCTGCACCTCGGCCAGGATGGCGTTGAGCTTTTCGGCCAGCCGACCGAGCGGGAAATCCGCCGGCGCGAAGCCCATTTTCGGACAGCCGGCGCCGCGCACCGCCGCGAGCGCGGCGTCGAGCTCGGCGATATCGTCCGCGTTCATTCGGTGCACCCAGCTGTCGTCGCCCCGGAACTGCTCGCCTCGCCATACCATCGGGCCGGTGATCGGGGCGTCTGGAAAGTTGCTCATTCGCGTGTTCGTTCTCGATTGAAAAACTGCGGTCTCAAATCCGCGTATACTTGGCCATCGCTTCCGAGAACGTCAAGCCGGCGTCGAGGTCCTTGATGGCTGCCGCGTCGTCGGCGTTGTAGGCCTCGGCGTTGGCGACGATCTCCGCCGCCTTGGCTTTCGGCAGCACCAACGCGCCGGTACCGTCGGCGACGATCAGGTCACCCGGCGCGACTTCGATGCCGTCGACCACCACGGGTTCGTTGATGGCCTCGACCTTGAGCCGCGTGCGCCCGGTGAGCGGCGTCATGTGGCGCGCGAACACCGGGAACTCGAAATCGATCATTTCCTCCAGGTCGCGCACGCCGATATCGGCGAGCACGCCGGCAACGCCCTTCTTCTTGGCGGCGAACGACGCCATGCCGCCCCAGGTCGAGACGTTGGCGCCGCCGCCGGCGATGACGATGACGTCGCCGGCCTTGGCGGCGTCGATCAACGCGCCGACGCGGAAATCGGCGGAGGTATAAGTGCCGGCGGGACCGACGCTCTCGCGCACCGTCACCGCCGGACCGCAGAACCGCATGCCCGGCGCCACCGCCTTGATGGTCGGCAGGATGCGGTCGGCGAGGCCGAAATCGTCGAGCGCGTTGGCGAAGGTGGAAGTGGCGATCTTGGCGGCGCGCGCGGCCAGGGCGCGGATATCGTCGGTCATGGCGGGTCCCCCGTTCAGGTCGATGACGCGAGCATGCGAAGGATGAGGCCGGCGCGCAAGCGCCTGATATCGCGCTTTCAGTGCCTGATTTTATACAGCCATCCGGATTTGCCGTTCGCTTATGCAAAAAACCCGTTTCCGTGATTGCGAAAGGCGGCGAATTGTTAAAGATTTTTGGCATAGGTGAGACAAAACCTTGCTTCGACGAGATGTTCGGCTCCGACGAGACGCCGCGCCGCCCACACGCCGATTACGAAAGCTGGGTCGCCACCGAGGATCCGGCGCAATTGCAGAAAAAGTCGGCGGAAGGCGAATGCTTCTTCCGCCGCACCGGCATCACCTTCAACGTCTACGGCCAGGAAGAGGCGGCGGAACGCCTGATTCCGTTCGACGTGTTGCCGCGCATAATCTCGGGCCGCGAGTGGGAGCGGTTGCAGCGCGGCATCGAACAGCGCGTGCGCTCCATAAACGCCTTCCTGCACGACATCTACCGCCGCCAGGAGATCCTGCGCGCCGGGCGCGTGCCGGTCGACCTGATCGCCAGGAACGACGCCTTCCTACCGAAGATGATCGGCGTCACGCCGCCCGGCAACGTCTACACCCATGTCGTCGGCGTCGACATCGTGCGCACCAACGAAGACGAGTTCTTCGTGCTCGAGGACAACGCGCGCACGCCGTCCGGCGTCTCCTACATGCTGGAGAACCGGGAAACCATGCTGCAGATGTTCCCGGAACTGTTCACCCTCATCCCGGTCAAGCCGGTGAGCGGCTATCCGGAGAACCTGCGCCGCTCGCTCGCCGTCTGCGCACCAAACGCCTGCCGCCAGCGCCCCGTCGTGGCGGTGCTGACGCCGGGCATCCACAACTCCGCCTATTTCGAACACGCCTTCCTCGCCGATCAGATGGGCGCCGAGCTGGTCGAAGGCTCGGACTTGCGCATCGTCGACGGCCGCGTCGCCATGCGCACAACGCTCGGCTATACGCCCATCGACGTGCTCTACCGCCGCGTCGACGACGACTTCCTCGATCCGCTCAATTTCAACCCGGACTCGCTCCTGGGCGTGCCCGGCATCATGGACGTCTACCGCTCGGGCGGCATCACCATCGCCAACGCCCCCGGCACCGGCACCGGCATCGCCAACGACAAGGCAATCTAATCCTACATGCCCGACATCGTGCAGTTCTACACCGGCGAGACCGCGATCCTGCAGAACGTGCCGACCTGGCGCTGCGCCGAGGCAGACTCGCTCGCCTACGTGCTCGACCACCTGGAAGAACTCGTCGTCAAGGAGGTGCACGGCTCCGGCGGCTACGGCCTCCTGGTCGGGCCGACCGCGTCGAAGCGCGAGCGCGCCCAATTCGCCAAGAAGCTGATGGCGCTTCCCGGCAACTACATCGCACAGCCAATGCTGTCGCTCTCGACCGTGCCGATCCTGACCAAGAAGGGCCTGGCGCCGCGCCATGTCGATTTGCGTCCGTTCGTGCTGGTGTCACCGGCCGGCATCGACATCACGCCGGGCGGGCTGACGCGCGTCGCGCTCAAGCCGGGTTCGCTCGTGGTCAATTCGAGCCAGGGCGGCGGCACTAAAGACACCTGGGTACTGGACGAGTAATGCTGGGCAAGACCGCAGGCGGCCTGTTCTGGATGTTCCGCTACCTTGAGCGGAGCGAGAACCTGACGCGGCTGATCGACGCCGGCTTCCGTATCGCCTTGACGCGCTCGGCGGCCGCCGGCGGCGAGTGGGCGTCGTTGGTCAACACGGCCGGCGCCGAGGAGGCCTTCGAAGCCCGCCACGACACCTACAACGCCGCCAACGTGCCCGACTTCCTGCTGCGCGACCGCGCCAATCCGTCGAGCGTGATGTCGGTGATCGAGCAGGCGCGCAACACCGCGCGCATCCTCGACGTGAAGTACGACGTGCTGCTGCCCTCCATCGCCCACGTCGGCTCGGCGCTCGACAACGTGCAGCGGGAGACCATCCTGCGCTCGGTCTCGGCGCACCGTTCCTACTGCTGGCTCAACGGCGGCGACATCAACCCGGTCGACATCGCCGACTTCCTGATCCCGGATCGGCGCATGCCGCGTTCGCTCGCCTTGTGCGCCGCCAAGATCGGCGACAACCTGGGCTACCTGGAACAGGACTACGCGCTCCGCCACCCGTCGCACGACACCATCGACGCGGTCAATTCCAGGCTCAAGGCCAACTCCATCGGCTCGATCATGGAGTTCGGCCTGCACGAATTTCTCACCGGCTACATCGCCGACAACGCCCGGCTCGGCCACCAGATCGAGCAGGACTTCCGGTTCTACGGGTAACGCGATGCGCCCCAACATCACCCATACCACCAGCTACCACCACGAGCACCCGGTCCACTACGGCCTGCAGCAGCTGCGCCTGACGCCGAAGTCGCGCGCCGGCCAGAAGGTGATGAACTGGGAGATCGCCTTCGAAGGCGGCAACAAGGAACTCGAGTTCGACGACCACATTAACAACCGCGTCACGTTGTTGAGCGTCGAGGCCGGCGGCCACGACGTCGTCGTCACCTGCCGGGGCGCGGTCAAGACCACCGACAACGCCGGCATCGTCCGGCGTGGCGGCGGCTTCGCGCCGGTCTGGCTGTTCCACCGCGCGACCCCGCTGACCCGCCCCGGGCCGCTGGTGCGCAAGCTCGCCAAGGCGCTCTCCGACCAGACCTTCGAAAGCGACATCGAGCGGCTGCACGGCTTGTCCGCGCTGATCCTCGACGCCGTCGCCTACGAGGCCGGCCACACCCGTGCCGCCTCCAGCGCCGAAGACGTGCTCGCCGCCGGCCACGGCGTCTGCCAGGACCACGCCCATGTGTTCATCGCCGCCGCCCGGTTGCTGGGCGTGCCGGCACGTTATGTCGGCGGTTATCTGCTGATGGACGACCGCGCCGAGCAGGACGCCGGCCACGCCTGGGCGGAAGCGCATGTCGACGGCATCGGCTGGGTCGGCTTCGACGTTTCCAACTGCATTTCGCCGGACGAACGCTACGTCCGCGTCGCCACCGGCCTCGACTACACGGAAGCTTCGCCGGTATCCGGCCTTCGCCTCGGCGCCGGCGCCGAAAGGATGATTTTCACCCTCCGCGTGGAGCAGTAACTTTCGTTCAAACCCTGGGGCCCTCTCGCCATGACCTATTGCGTCGGACTTCGCCTCAATCGTGGACTGGTGTTCATGTTGGACACCCGCACCAACTTGGGCGTCGACAACATTTCGACTTTCCGCAAGATGTTCACCTGGAGCAATCCGGGCGAGCGCGTCATCACCATGCTGACGTCGGGCAACCTGGCGACCACGCAGGGCGTGGTCAGCCTGATCGACGAGCGCACCAAGGTGCCGGCCGAACGCAGCCCGTCGATCCTCGAGGCGCCGACGCTGTTTCAGGTTGCGCGCCTGGTCGGCCAGACGCTCAGGGACGTGATCCAGTCGAATGCCTTGAGCGTCCAGACCGCCGACTCGACCTTCAACGCCACCATCATCCTGGGCGGCCAGATCGCCACCAGCGAACCCAGGCTGTTCCTGATCTATCCGGAAGGCAACTTCATCGAGGCGTCGGCCGACACCCCGTTCTTCCAGATCTGCGAAACCAAGTACGGCCGGCCGATCCTGGTCCGCGCCTACGACCCGGACATGACCTTCAAGGACGCGGTCAAGCTGCTAATGGTGTCGTTCGACTCGACCATGAAGGCCAATCCCTCCGTCGGCCTGCCGCTCAACGTGCAGACCTACGAGCGCAACCTGCTGTCGCGCGGCTACGAACGCCGCTTCGAGGCGAGCGATCCCTACTACCAGGCGATCTCGTCAGGCTGGGGCAAGGCGCTCAAGAAGGCCATCGACTGGCTTCCCGATTTCAAGTTCAAGCTGCGCTGAACGGGTTTCGGTTTAGTAGAGCCCGCCGGTGCCGGTAATGGTGCTGCCGGCCGCCGTACCGCCGGGCTCGGACCAGCTCCGCCCTTCCAGAACCTGGCTGTCGCCGGCCGGAATGGTGCCCGGCTTGAACGCCTCCAGGATGACATCGCGCGTGCCCGCGTCGGCGATCTTGCCGGTGCGCGCATCCACGCGCACGAGCGAAATCGAGGGCGGAATACGGAACGGGATCGACGGCTTGCCCTTGAGCGCCGCCGCCATGAAGTCGCGGAACACCGGCGCCGCCACCGCCGAACCGGTTTCGGTGCGGCCCAACGGGGTCGGCGTGTCCATGCCGCAGAAGACGCCGACCGCGAGGTCCGGCGAGAAGCCCATGAACCAGGCGTCGCGCTCGTCGTTGGTGGTGCCGGTCTTGCCGGCGAGCGGCTTGCCGACCGACGCGATGCGCCGTCCGGTGCCACGCTCGACCACGCCCTGCAGCATGGCGACGATCTGGTAGGCACTGCCCGGCGTGGTGATCTGGTCG
>JAYNJY010000049.1:9791-15118 GCA_038110665.1 Rhodospirillaceae bacterium
GGAACACCGTCGCCCCGGCCCGGTCCTGGATGCGGTCGATCAGGGTCGGCGTGATGCGCTTGCCGCCGTTGACTAGCATGGCATAAGCGGTGGTCAGGTCGAGCAGCGTGGTCTCGCCGGCGCCGAGCGCCATGGAGAGCGTTTCCGGCATGTTTTCGACGATGCCGAAACGCTTGGCGTAGGTCGCGACCTTGTCCATGCCGACGGTCTGGGCGAGCCGCACAGTCATCAGGTTGCGCGACAGCTCGATGCCGAGGCGCATGGTCGAGGGCCCGTAGAATTTCTTGGTGTAGTTGGCCGGCCGCCATTTCGGCAGGCCCGGCCCCTGGTCGATGACGAACGGCGCGTCGAGGATCAGCGTCGACGGCGTGTAACCGGAATCGAGCGCCGCCAGATAGACGAACGGCTTGAACGCCGAGCCCGGCTGGCGCCGCGCCTGGGTCGCCCGGTTGAACTGGCTTACCTCGATCGAATAGCCGCCCGTCATGGCGAGCACGCGGCCGGTGTGCGGATCGAGCGCGATCAGCCCGCCGTTGATCTGCGGGACTTGCCGGAGCCCGTAGAAGTCCTCCGGATAGGGCTTGTCCTTGTCTTCACTCTCAGCGCGCGACACCGCGACGATGTCGCCGCGCGCCAGCACGTCGGCCGGCTTGGTCACCCTGGCGCCACGCTTCTGGTCTTCGATCGCCTCGCGCGCCCAGGTCAATTCGGCCAAGGGAATGCGGCCCTGCTTGCCGTCCTCGACGCCAACGTAGGCGAACGCCTTGTCGGTGCCGAGCACCACGGCGAGCGACCAATCCTCTAGTCCTTTCGGCCGCTCGACCTTGGCCAGCACGCGCTGCCAGTCGGGCGAGGTGTCGAGGCGAACGTCGGCGGCGAGCTTGGCGAACGGCCCGCGGTAGCCATGCCGGCGGTCGTAGGCGCGCAAGCCGTCGCGCAAGGCCTTGTCGGCGAACGCCTGCAGCTTGGGGTCGATGGTGGTGCGCACGGAAAGTCCGCCCTTGTAGAGCTGCTGCTCGCCGTAGCGGGATTCGAGCTCGCGCCGCACTTCCTCGGCGAAGTAACCGGCGGTGACGAACTCGGTGTCGTCGCGCTTGGCGATCAGGAGCGGCGCGGCGCGCGCCTTCTCGGCCTCGTCGAAGGTGATGTGGCCTTCCTCGTACATGCGCCCGACGACCCAATCGCGCCGGCCGCGCGCGGCATCGGGGCGGCGGATCGGATTGTAGTTATTGGGCGCCTTCGGCAGCGCGGCGAGGAACGCCATCTCGGCGACGCTGAGTTCGTCGAGCGAGCGGTTGAAGTAGTTGAGCGCCGCCGCCGCCACGCCGTAGGAGCCGAAGCCGAGGTAGATCTCGTTCAGGTAAAGTTCGAGAATCCGATCCTTCGGAAAGGCGCGCTCGATGCGCAATGCCAGGATCGCCTCCTTGACCTTGCGCCGCCACGAAACCTCGTTGGTCAGCAGAAAGTTTTTAGCGACCTGTTGGGTGATGGTCGACGCGCCGACTAGGCGGCGTTCCGAGCCGACGTTCTTCAGGTTGACGATGATGGCGCGCGCGACACCGATCGGGTCGATGCCGGCGTGCGAATAGAAATTTTTGTCCTCGGCGGCGAGGAACGACTGGATCACTCTCTTCGGCATCGCGCCGATCGGCACGAAGACGCGCTTCTCGACCGCGTATTCGGCCAGCAGCCGGCCATCGCCGGCATGCACGCGGGTCATCACCGGCGGCTCGTAGTTGGCGAGCTGGCGGTAGTCGGGCAGGTCCTGGCCGAACTTGTAAAAGATAAAAACCCCGCCGATGGCAGCAGCCGCGCCGATGATGAGCAGCATGCCGAGGGTGGTGATAAGCGCGCGGATCATGCCAATGAATTTATCCGGTCGTTTCGCCCGATCAATTACGGCGGTCACAGACGACGGCCGTCGTTGATTCGCGTCGGCACCCGCACGTAGACGTTTCTAGCACGGAACAGTGCCGACGCGACACCACGTTAGGCATGAAAAATGGCGGTTCCGTGGCGCCGGCGCGCGGCGCGGCCGGTAGGACGGCCGTTCGGCCGGATCAGTTGCCCGAGGCCTGCTCGACGCGGGTGAAATAGCCCTCGATCGCCCTGGCGACGCCATCGGCGATGCGCGCACGATAGCGCCGGTCGCGCAACGCCCGCTCGTCCGCCGGGTTAGACAGGAAACCGAGTTCCAGCAGCACCGACGGCACGTCCGGCGCCTTCAACACGGCGAAACCGGCGAACCGGTGGGTGTTGCGCAGCACCTTGGTGCGCTTCTTCAACTGGTCGGCCAGCATGCCGGCGAAGCGTGCCGACTGGTTCATGGTCTCGCGCTGGGCGAGGTCGATGAGGATGCCGGTGACATCGGCGTTCTCGCCGGTCAGGTCGATGCCGGCAATCAAGTCGGCCTTGTTCTCCTTGTCGGCCAGTGCCTGCGCCTCTTTGTCCGACGCCCGCTCCGAGAGCGTGTAGACCGAGGGGCCGCGAATGTCCTTATCCTTGATGGTATCAGCGTGGATCGAGATGAACAGGTCAGCCTTGGCCTCGCGCGCGATCTGGATGCGGTCGCGCAAGCGGATGAAGATGTCGCGCTCGCGCGTCAACAACACCTTGAAACGGCCGGTACTTTCGAGCGCCTCGCCGATGGCGCGGGCCATCGCCAGGGTGATGTGCTTCTCGTAGATCCCCGACACACCGATGGTGCCCGGATCGACACCGCCATGGCCGGGGTCGATCATCACCGTGTAACGCTCGCGGCTCGGCCTGAGCGCCGGCTTCCGCGGCGCGATCTCGAAGCGGGTCTTGGCCGCCGCCGGTTTCGGCTGCGTCGCCGCGACCGACGGGGCCGGTGCTGGGGCGGCCGGGGCGCCGACGAGTTGCGTCGGCGCGTCGATGACCAGCCCGCCGGCCTTGTGCGCCTCGGCGAAGGCCTGCGGCGTGGTCGGCGCCAGTTCGACCACCAGCCGGTGGCCGTAGGCGCCGTTCGGCGCGATCAGGGCGGCATTGGCGACCCGCGCCGGCCGGCTGAGGTCGAGCACGACGCGGGAATTGCCGGGCTTGTAGAGGCCGTAGCGCAGGCGTTCGTAAACCCCGCTCGCCGCCGGCAGCGGCTTCGGCGGCAGGCGCCAGCCGACTTCCGGCATGTCGATGACGATGCGGTAGGGTTCGGCCAAGGTGAACAGCCGGACCGACATGCGTTCGGTGAATTCGAAGACGATGCGGGTGGTCTTGCCGGCGGCGCCGATTCGGATGTCCGTAACGATCGACGAAGCCGCTTCGACGGCGCCGGCGGCAAAACCGAGCGCGAGCACGACCGCGAGCGCCAGCGCACACCGCCGGCGTCCCGTTCGATGCCTCGGCGGCGCCACCCTAAAATGTCGGAGAATGCCCAATACCCCCCACATTTTGCGTCAAAAACATCCCAATCCGCGAATATAGAGTGTAAACACGGCCCTTTTCAATCGCCACGACTGCCCTGCCGACCGGTTTGTGCAGCGGACATGAAAAAAATTTTTCGTGACATTGCCATTGTCGAACCAAATTCCTACCGTTATCTTAACGTGTGAAGCGTCGTGAACGGGAACATTCCGGCTTACGGACCCCAATTAGCGGCGCATTGCACTTGAAGCCGACCCCGGCAGTGCTGGAGACGCGGCCTTGGCGACAGGTAGTTCGCCTTTGAGGCCAGCGCCTTACGGACCAACGCCGCGAACCCGCACCTGACGGACGGCTTTGAATATTCGTTCTTTCGAGGTTTCACCTCAGAGGTAACCCGATGCTCGACAGAGCCGCGCATGCCAATTCCAGCCTCGCGCCGGTCCCGACCGGTGCGCCTGGCATGATGACAAGCGCCGTCGGCATCAACACAACCGGCGTCCCCATCCGCTTGACCAATGCGCGTCACGGCCCGGGGACACGGCGGAGCATTAAAATTCATGGCAATGAAACGTATGTTAATCGACGCCTCGCACCCGGAAGAGACCCGGGTGTTGGTCGTCAACGGCAACCGTCTGGAAGATTTCGACGTCGAGGTTGAGTCCCGGCGTCCCCTTAAAGGCAACATCTACCTGGCCAAAGTGACGCGCGTAGAGCCGTCGCTGCAGGCGGCGTTCGTCGATTTCGGCGGCAACCGCCACGGATTCCTGGCGTTCAACGAAATCCACCCGGACTACTACCAGATTCCGGTCGCCGACCGCGAAGCGCTGCTCGCCGAGGAGCGCGAAGCCATCGAAAAGGCGGTCAAGGAAGAGTCGGTCGCGGCAGAACACGCCGCCGTCGAGGTGCTCGGCGGCGACGACGCCGAGGAACTCGAGGTGCGCCGGCCCAAGCCGGAACAGCGCCGCTACAAGATCCAGGAAGTCATCAAGCGCCGCCAGATCCTGCTGGTCCAGGTGGTCAAGGAAGAGCGCGGCACCAAGGGCGCGGCGCTCACGACCTACCTCTCGCTCGCCGGACGCTATTGCGTGCTGATGCCCAACACCGACCGTGGTGGCGGCATCTCGCGCAAGATCGGCAGCGCGTTGGACCGCAAGAAGCTGAAGAAAATCGTCAGCGACCTCGGCATCCCCGACGGCATGGCGGTGATCGTCCGAACCGCTGGCTCCGAGCGCTCGCGGGCCGAGATCAGGCGCGACTACGACTACCTGCTCCGGCTCTGGAACCAGATCCGCGAGACCACGCTGAACTCGATCGCGCCGGCCCTGGTGCACGAGGAAGGCGATCTGATCAAGCGCTCGATCCGCGATCTCTACACCAAGGATATCGAGGAAGTCGTCGTCCACGGCGAATACGGCTACCGCATGGCCAAGGACTTCATGAAGATCCTGATCCCGAGCCATGCCAAGAAGGTGCAGAAATACAAGGAAGTCGACGTCCCGTTGACGCACCACTACCGCATCGACAACCAGCTCGATGTCATCCACTCGGCCGAGGTGCACCTGAAATCGGGCGGCTACATCGTCATCGACCCGACCGAGGCCTTGGTCGCCATCGACGTCAACTCGGGCCGCGCCACCAAGGAGCGCAATATCGAGGAGACGGCGCTCAAGACCAACCTCGAGGCGGCCGACGAAATCGCCCGCCAGCTCAAGCTGCGCGACCTCGCCGGCCTGATCGTCATCGACTTCATCGACATGGAGGTCAGCCGCAACCAGACCAAGGTCGAACGCGCGGTCAAGGAAGCCATGCGATCCGACCGGGCGCGCATCCAGATCGGCCGGATCAGCCCGTTCGGCCTGTTGGAACTGTCGCGCCAACGGCTGCGTCCGAGCCTGATCGAGACCAGTTCGGAGCCCTGCCCCTCTTGCCGCGGCTCCGGCGTCCGG
>JAYNJY010000050.1:0-14903 GCA_038110665.1 Rhodospirillaceae bacterium
GGCCTGCAGCCCGCGCGCGGCTACAATATCGACCCGGAGAAGTCTTACCACGACCCCGAACTCGTGCCGCCGCACGGCTATCTAGCCTTCTACGCCTGGCTGCGCCGGAGCTTCGGCGCTCACGCCGCTATTCACATGGGCAAACACGGCAACATGGAATGGCTGCCCGGCAAGTCGCTGGCGCTGTCGGAGGAGTGCTTTCCCGAGGCCGTGTTCGGCCCGCTGCCGCATCTCTACCCTTTCATCGTCAACGATCCAGGCGAAGGCACCCAGGCCAAGCGCCGCGCATCCGCCGTCATTGTTGATCACCTGACCCCGCCGCTGGCGCGCGCGACCCCGGCAGCGGACGGCCGACCAAACGTGACCGGCGTGCCCTCGACAAGCTCCGCGACACATGACAAAAACACCGGACTAAGGAACGGGAGACGAGACCATGGCGCAACTGACCCTCGACCAGGCCAACACCATCTGCCGCGCGGCGCTCGAAAAGGCCGCCGAGCTCGGCCTGCAGCCCTTGACCGTCGTCGTGCTCGACGCCGGCGGCCACTACAAGGCGATCAACCGCCAGGACGGCAGCGGCATCGTGCGTGTCGAGGTGGCGACCGGCAAGGCCTGGATCTCGCTCGGCACCGGGCTGCCGTCGGGCAAGCTCGATGCGCGCGACATCAAGTTCCTGAGCGCGCTCAATGGCGCCGCCGGCGGACGCTGCGTGCCGGTGCCGGGCGGCGTGCTGATCAAGGACCCGAAGTCGGGCGAGGTGATCGGCGCGGTCGGCATCAGCGGCGACACCTCCGACAAGGACGAAATGGCGGCGGCGGCCGGCATCAAGGCCGCCGGGCTCGATCCTGTCGGCACGCTCTGACGCCCGGCGCCGCCGGGCCGGCGGCTCGCGAAAAAGTCATCGCGTTTTCACCAATTTGCAACTTTCGCCTCCTTATATGTGTCGTATGACACATATGGAGTATGAAAGATGAGATACGTCGTGAGACACGACAACTTCGACGGCGGTTGGCTGGTCGTCGATACCCTGGGCGCCGAACAGACCGTCGGCCGCCACCGCCAGCGCCCCGGCGCCGTCTACCAGGCCGATGCCTGGGAACGCAGCTGGCGCCGGCTCGGCCTCGGGCTCGAGACCTTCGCGCTGATGCCGCAGGACGCCGACCTCCGCGTCCAGCCCGGCTGATCCCAGAAAACCCAAACCGAAATCACTGCTTCGGCGCCGTCCCCGGGTGCATGCCCGGGCCCATGCGCATGCCCGGACCCATGTGCATGCCCGACCCCATGTGCATGCCGGGCCCCATGCCAGAACCGGGCATATGGTCCTTGACCTTGTCGCCGGCACCGGGAAAGCCCGCCTGCATCCAACTCACCAGGCGCCAGATCTCGGTCTCGGAGAGCTGGCGGTCGTAACCCGGCATCGGGATGCCGAATCCGGCGCCGCCGACGCTGATGATCCAGTAATAATAGCTGTCGGCGTCCGGGTAGTTCTTGAGCATCTCGCGCAAGTCGGCCGGCTTCTCTTCCATCACCGCGCTCATGTGGCCCTTGCCGGCGGCATTGGCGCCGTGACACATGACGCAATTGGCCTGGTAGAGTTTCATGCCGGCCTCGACATTCGCCGGCGTCCGCTTGAGCGGGCTCTTCCGATTCTTGAAACGGTCCGGAAGATTACCCTTCTGATAGGCCTCGAACATGGCCGACGCCTTGCCTTCGGGTCCGTGCGCGGCGGCCGGTGCCGCCGCCAGGGCTATGGCCAAAATCGTCGTTGCGATCGTACACCTCCCGGGTCTCCTCAATAGATTCCGTTGGCGCGCTGCAGGGCGCGAACATAGAGCACGATCTTCTCGACCTGGGTATCGCTGACGCCCTCGACCGGTGGCATGTCGCCGAACCACCAATGGTGCGCGCGTACGCCGCGCTTCAGCGCCAGGAAGAACGCGCCGTCGCCGTGATGGCCGGGATGGTAGACCCGATGCAGGAAGGTCGGCCCCTTGTCGGTGCCGGCGGCATTGAGGCCATGGCACTGTGCGCATTTGGCGTCGTAGCTGAGCTTGCCGAGGTTGAGTGCCGGCGTCATCGCCGGCAGCTTGACCCCCGCTTGGTCGAGCGGCCCCGTCGCCCGCGCCGGCGCCAGGGCGAGCACGCCGGCGAACAGCGACACGGCCAATCCGGTTGACATTCGCGCCATGGCAGCCTCGTTCCAAATTCAAGCCTGCTAGGCAGCTTGCCACTTACCCCTGCTGGAAGGTCAACCGACCGAGACCGCCGTCAAGCCGGCTTGCGAAACACCACGGTGAGATTGTTGGCCGGCATCTCGTGCACGGCCTCGAGTTGGAAGCCGTGGTCGACCGCTACCCTGCCGACATCGGTGAGATCGCGCACGCCCCAGCTCGGGTCCTGGGCGCGCAAGCTCTCGTCGAAACGCGCGTTGCTCTCCGCCGTGTGGCGGCCGTTGCGCATGAATGGGCCGTAGAGCACGAACGCGGCACCCGCCGGCAGGACCCGGCCGGCGCCTTCGACCAGGCCGAGCCCGGCTTGCCAGGGCGCAATATGGATCATGTTGACCGAGAGCACGGCGTCGGCGGCGCTCACCGGCCACGCGTCGGCGGTCGCATCGAGGGCGAGCGCCGGGCGCACGTTGGCGAGCCCCTCGCACCATGCGTCGATGGAGCACCGGTGCGCCAGGTCGAGGTCGGTCGGCTGCCAGACGAGGCCGGGAAATGCCCGCGCGAACAACGCCGCGTGCTGGCCGGAACCGGCACCGACCTCGAGCACCAGGCCTGACGGCGGCAGCACGCCTTGCAGCACCGCGAGGATGGCGTCGCCGTTGCGCCGGGTGGCGGGAAAATCCAGTCTCGGGTCTCGCGTCATGACCTCTTGGTATGCGAGCCGGCGGCACGCGGCAAGGCCTCGGTGGGTTGCGGTCGGTCGCGACGCGTGTTAGGGCAGCGCCATGCTCGATCGAATCAAGTCCCTGCTGTTTTCGCCGGCGGAGCCGGCCGGCGACGCCGACGACCCGCTCGCCGCCGCGGCGGCGGCGCTGTTGATCGAAGCGGCGTTGCTGGACGGCAATTTCGATGCCGACGAACGCGCCACCATATCCGAATTGCTGGCCCGGCGTTTCGACGTCGACGCCGATGAGGTCCAGCGATTGATCGAGGACGGCGAGCGCGCCGTCGCCCAATCGGTCGAACTCTACGGTGTCACCCGCGTGCTCAAGGACGGTCTCGACCATGACGGCCGGCTCGAGTTGATGGAGACGCTGTGGCAGGTGGTGCTGGCCGACGGCGAGGTCCACGATTTCGAGGCCACTCTGTTGCGCCGCGTCGCCGGGCTGCTGCACGTCCACGACAAAGAGGCCGGAGAAGCGCGCAAAAAAGCAATTCGACGACTGGACTTTGGCTCCGGAGCGGCGTACACCGGCTACGACGGCGGTTCGGCCGGACAAGACTGCAACGTTGATCTAGGCGAGCGGAGAACAAGATGACCTATATCGTCACGGAAAACTGCATCAAGTGCAAATACCAGGACTGCGTCGAGGTCTGCCCCGTCGACTGCTTCTACGAAGGCGAAAACATGCTCGTCATCCACCCCGACGAATGCATCGATTGCGGCGTCTGCGAGCCCGAATGCCCGGCCGAAGCGATCCTTCCGGACACCGAACCCGGCATCGAGGAATGGCTCGAGATCAACGCCAAGTATGCCACCGAATGGCCGAACATCACCCGCAAGGGCGAAGAGCCGACCGACGCCGACGAATGGAAGGACAAGCCTGGCAAGAAGGAAATGCTGAGCTCAAATCCGGGCAAAGGTGACTGAATTCCCAGGCGTTTTCGCCCCGGGTGCTTTTTTCACCCGAATTTTGTGGTATGGTGACACCGTAATGCCGGTTGTCGTTCGCGCGTGGTGGTCTGCGTTGCGCGCTTGAGACAGCCGATTTTCCCTTGTTCGCCCTTTTGCCCGCGGTTTTCCGCGGGTTTCGGCGGCGTTCCGTCCCGATGTCCGCCTGGCGGGCATTTTTGATGAGTGGAGACCGAACCAACATGGCCAAGGCCCCAACCTACAAAGCCGGCGACTACGTCGTTTATCCCACCCATGGCGTGGGCAAGGTCATCGGCGTGGAAAAGCAAGAAATCGCCGGTCACAAGCTCGACCTGGTGATCATCACCTTCGATCGCGACCGCATGACGCTGCGCGTGCCGCTCGACAAGGCGCCGACCTCGGGCCTGCGCAAGCTTTCGTCGAAGAAGATCATGGAAGACGCCATGGCGACGCTCAAGGGCCGGGCACGCGTCAAGCGCACCATGTGGAGCCGCCGTGCCCAGGAATACGAGGCCAAGATCAATTCCGGCGATCCGGTTTCCATCGCCGAGGTGGTGCGCGACCTGCACCGCAACGTCGGCCAGCCCGACCAGTCGTTCTCCGAGCGCCAGATCTACGAGGCCGCCCGTGACCGCCTGGCCAGCGAGCTGGCAGCGGTCGAGAAGACCGATGTCGAAACCGCGACCGAGAAGCTGGAAAAGCTGCTGAAGGCGGCCTGAGCCGCCCCCGTCAGCGCCCTAGCCGGTCACCAGCTTGACCTGGCTGCCGGGCACCAGCGCATCGCCCAGGCTCAAATCGTTGAGCACGCGGAACCATTCGCGCTGAAAGCGTTCGAACGGGAAGCGCGCCGCCAGCGCGGCCACCGTATCGCCGGACTGGACGCGGTGAAGCCGTAGCCTGAGCGGCTTGATGGCGCGAGCTTCGGCGTCGCTGAGGCGGCGCAGGCTGTAGGTGGTGCGCCTGAGTTCGAGATTCAGTTTGCGCGCTTCCGAAGGCGTGGCGATGAAAGCGAGCCGGTAGACGTGTTCGGCACTGGCACGCGCCACGATCAGCCTGACCTCGCGCTCGCCGTCGGCGCTCGGCGCCCTAGCCGAACCGGTCGCCGCCGGCATGCCGTTGATATCGAGCCGCTCGACGGCGCCGATGTTCAGGCTGCGCCCCCAGCCGCCGGGGTGTTAGGCCGCCAGGTCGCGGATCCGCGGCGCGTCCTTGGGGTTGACCATGTCGAAGATGATGCGCGACTTCTCGGGTCCGAAGGCGACAACATGTTTACGCGAGTTGAACAGCACGAAACCGGGCGGCACGGAGAACGCGACCTTCAGCTCGGGGTGCAGGAACTCGCGGCCCCGGCGCACGCCCTGGGCCGGGTCGTCGCCGAACACCATGCCGTCGATGTGATGCAGGAAGCCATCGCGCCGCACCAGCGGATGCGTCACCGTCTTGGCGCTGGCCAGGTTCATGGCCTGGTGGATGCGGTCAGCGGTGCGCGGATGGGTCGACATGATGTTGTGGCTGACGCCGTCCTTGCCCTGCTGGTGCGCTTCCAGTTCCGAATGCACCTTCAGCTTCTTGAAGAAACTGGTCATGGCGTCGGGATCGTAGCCGGCGCGTGACATGTAGCGCACGCCGAGCATGTCGGCCTCCAGTTCCTGGCCCTGGGAGTATTGCTGCAGCGCCATCTGCGCGCCGGAAGAGACGATCTGACCCAACCCACTCGGCACCCCGAACACGCTGCCCAGGATACTGAGCCCGGTCAGGCCGATGTTGGTCGCCATGGCCGTCGAATAGCGCTGCGCCGTGTGGCGCGCGGTGACGTGGCCGATCTCGTGCGCCAGCACGCCGGCCATCTCGGCCTCGTTCTCGGCCAGGGCGAGCAGGCCGCGGGTAATGTAGATATAGCCGCCGGGCAACGCGAACGCGTTGACCTCGTGGTCGTTGAGCACGGTGAATCGCCACGGAATCTTCGGCATCTCCGAGGTCAGCGCGAGCCGCGTGCCAATCTCTGCGACGTAGGCACCGAGATCGTCGGAGCGGTAGACACCGCCCAGGTCCTTGACGATCTTGGTGTGCTCCTCGGCGCCGATGCGGGCCTCGTCCTCCTCCGACATGAAGGCGGTGAAACTCTGGCTGCCGGTCGCCGGATTGGTCGAACAGCCGCCGGACGCGAAGGCCCAGGCGAGCACGGCAGGCACGACCAACGCGCGGCCAAGGCGACGGATGGCGATCAGGCTGTTCATGGCGCCGGATTATGGATGGCCCTCCGTTCACGGGCAAGGGCCGGAGGGCTGGCCTATCCCGGTGATTGACCTATGATGCCGCCATGATCCAGCCCGACGGCGCTGGCGCGGACCGGCCAGCGCCTTCGTCTTTTTGGACCCGGCTGTCTCCCAACCTTCGCGGCATGGCGCTGATGGCGGTGTCCGCCTGCGTGGTCGCGACGCTGCATACCATCGCGCGCGCGCTCACCGCCGACTATCATGCCATGCAGATCGCCTTCGTCAGGACCACGGTGCCACTGTTCTTCCTGGTCCCCATGCTGGTCCGCCAGGGCCGGCGCGACGGCACCAAGTGGTGGTACACGGCCCGGCCCGGCATGCAGTTGCTGCGCGGCGTCGTCGGCGCCATCGCCATGATGTCGTGGTTCCTGAGCTTGTCGATGATCCCGGTCGGCGATGCCACCGCCATCACGTTCTCGGTTGTCATCTTCGCGTCCATCGGCGCCGTCGTGTTCTTGGGCGAACGCGTCGGTCCGCGCCGGGTCGCGGCCATCGCCGTCGGCCTGATGGGCACGCTGATCATCGTCCGGCCGGACGTCGACGCGATCAACGTCGGCGCCATGGTGGCGCTGGTGTCCTCGATCTTCTGGGCGGCGACGCTGCTCGTCGTCAAGGTGCTGGCGCGCAGCGACTCGAGCCCGACCATCGTGTTCTACGCGTCGCTCTACTTCACCGTCTTCGTCACGCCATTCGCGGTCTATTTCTGGAAGTGGCCTACGCTCGAGGACGCGGCGCTGATGGTGCTGACCGGCATCCTGGCGCTTGTCGGGCAATTGGCGCTGACCGGCGCCATGCGCCAAGGCGAGGCGACGGCGGTGGTGCCGGTCGACTTCACACGGCTCTTGTGGGCGGCCGGCATCGGCTACTTCTGGTTCGGTGAGTTTCCCGATCTCTGGACCTGGGTCGGTGGCGCGGTGGTATTCGCCGCCACGCTCTACATCACCTACCGCGAGAGCCGGCTGCGCAAGCCCGTGGTGACCAAGGACCCCGGCATCCCGGCCTAGCGGCGTTTGCGCAGTTGCGCCTCGCGCCGCGAGATGTAGAAGGTCGAGGCGAAGATGACGGCGCCACCGACCCAGGTCCAGACGTCCGGATATTCACCGAACATGATGAAGCCCAAGAGCGCGGCGAACGGCAGGCGCAGGAAGTCGAACGGCAGGATCGCCGACGCATCGGCGCAGGTGAGCGCCTTGACGAAGGCGGTGTGCCCGATCACCGCGGCCGGGCCAAGCGCCAGCAGCCAAGGCCACAGATGCGCCGGCGGCCACGCCCACACCGGCAGCGCCAGGACGAGCGACACCGGCGTCATGAAGATGCCGACGAAAAACACCACCTTGAACGGATCCTCGGTACTGGAAAGGCTCTTCACCACCAACATGGTGCAGGCCATGCAGGCGGCGAAAGCGAGCGCCAGCCAGTGGCCCAGATCCAGGGTCATCATGCCGGGACGAAGGACGATCATGGCGCCGATGAAACCGATCAGCGTCGCCGCCCAGCGCCGGGCGCGCACGGTCTCGTGCAGGATCAGCGCGGCGCCCGCGGTGGCGAAGATGGGCGCCAGGAAGCTGAGCGCCGTGACTTCCGCGAGCGGGATCAACGACCACGCGTAGAACGACGAGATCATGGCACCGCAGGTGAACACGGCGCGGATCGCGTGCAGCTTGAGCCGGTCGGTCTTAAGCGCGCCGAGCCCGTTTCGGAACAGCCACGGCAGCAGCAGCGCCTGGGCGATGACCATGCGGAAGAACAGGATCATCAGCGTATCCATCTCGAACGAGAGATGGCGGATCAACGCCGCCAGCACGGTCAGGCTGGCGCAAGACAGCGCCATCCAGAGCGCGCTTTCGACGGACCGCGCGATCCGCGGCTGGCCGGCGCTCATGCCAGCCACTCCGGCGCGTCGCTGCCGAGCGGGCGCGGCGCGCTTGCGAACCCCGGCGGCGTCACCGACATGGAGAGCACCGGGCCGAGAAATCTGACGGCGCCCCACCGGGTTTGCACGCGGCTCAGTTCGAGACCGAAATCGGCCGGCGCCGGCAGTGCCTGCGTGCGGGGATCACCGGCGCCGGTTACGCGGCCGAGACCCTTCAACCAATGCGCCGTCTGCGCCAGCGACAGGCGCACCAGCCAGCTGCCGCCCTCGCGCGCGCGCCGTGCCAGAGCCGCCATGGCGCCGAAGGCCCCGAGATAACCGCTCAAGTAATCGAGCGCCGAGCCCGGCAGGTGCGCCGGTCCGCCCTGGCCGCCCTGCTCGTCGGCGATCCCGGTGGCACATTGCACCAGCGTGTCGTAGCCGCGCCGCCCGGCCCATGGGCCGTCGTGCCCCCAGGCACTCAGACTGACGCAGACGATGCCCGGCCGCAGCCGCGCCAGATCGGCCGGCGCGAAGCCGCGCGCCGCGAGCGCGCCGGGCCGGTAGGCCTGCGAGAACACGTCGGTGCCGGCGGCGAGGCGCGCGAGCGCGGCGCGCCCCTCGCCCGACCCCAGATCGATTTCCGCGGCGCGTTTGCCGTGACCGGTGTCGATCACCAGCGACTCGATCGCGGGCAGGCCGGGGCCGCTGACCCGAAGCACGTCGGCGCCATGTTCGGCCAATGTGCGTCCGACCATGGGTCCGGCGATGACGCGTGCGAGATCGAGTACGCGAATGCCGGAGAGCGGCCGTGGTCCAGCGGGCAGCGGCTCCGGCGGGGCGTCGCCGATGCGTTCGATTTCGAGCAGCGGCATCGCGGCAACGGCAGCACCTTGCGGATGCGCCGCCCACTCGGCGTGGTCGCGCAACATGAACGCGGGCAGGCCGCGCGCCGCCAGGGCGTCCTCGAGCTCCGGGATGCGCCATTTCGCGATCGCCACCTTGACCGCGTCGCGCTCGGCGGCACAACCGAGCACATCGACGACGCCATCGCGGAAATGCTGGAACTGGCAATGCAACTGTATCCAACGCCCGTCGGCGCCCTGGTGAAAGCCGGAGATCGCATCCCACGGATCGGCCGCCGGCCGGCCGTCGATTTCGAGCAGGGTATTGGCGCGCATGGCCAGCGCCGCCGGCCCGGCGTGGATAGCGACGCGTTGCCCGCCACCGCCCTTGAGCCGCCACAGCCCGGCCGCCGCGACGCCGACCGCCGCAAGCGCGGTGGCACCGGCGCCGCCCATGAGATAGCGCGTTGGCAGCACCGGATCGGCGCCGGTGAGCGCGATCTCGACATCGCCGGCACTGGCAACGCCGGCGGCGGCGAGAATTTGGGCGAAGGCCTGGGCCGGAATTTGGGCGGGCTCGGTCGCGCCCGCCATCACGCCAAGTCCAGCGGGTAGATCGGTCGGCGCAGGTTCCGGTAGGGCAGCCGTGTCAGGTCCTTGGTCGCGAGCGCGCCGGAATCGACGATCAGGATATGGGACGCGATCGGTGCGTAGGCGGCGCGAAAATGGTGGATCGACTTGACCGCGACGACCGGCCGGGCGCGCGGGTCGATGCCGGCGTGGGTGAAGGTTTCGAGTTCGGTCACCTGCAGGCGGTTCGAGGCGACGACGATATCGACGTCGCCGACGCGGAACACGGCGGTCGGCCCGAGGCGCTGGATGGTGCCGCCCCAACGCGGCCCGAGCGCCATGTAGCTGCCGTCGGTGACGCGCATGACCTGGCCGGTGAGTTCGAGCGGCGGGCCGTAGGCCGGGTCGACCTTGCCGCCGAGACTGACGCTGACGGTGGCGCCCTCGCCTGCCGCGACCAGCGCCTGGGCCGCTTGCGGATCGCGGATGGTGCCAAAGGCCGCGTTCTCGAACCCGGCGTCGATCATGCCGGCGAGCAGGAAGGTCGAGTCGCCGTAGGCGCCCGAGCCCGGGTTGTCGGAGGCATCGGCGATGACCACCGGCGCCGTGCCGGCGGCGGCCTCGATCAACGCCGGCAGGCGCCGCATCGCCTCGTCGACGGAGAGGTACTCGTTGGAATCGAAATGCCGCGTGTCCCAGGCGTGGTCCATGAATTCCTCGGCCAACGCCTGATGACGGTCGGCGCGGCCGTCGCCGCAGACCACGACCGAAGGCCCCGCCTCGGCGAGGTCGGCCGGGCAGAAGCCGGCGAGGATGCCGACCAGCAAAACGTCCGGCCGTTCGGCCTCGATCCGCTCAGCGCGGCCGAGCAACTCGGTCATCGGGTTCTCGGTCGTGGTCCGACCGCTGTCGAGCCCGCCCAGCATGTCGCGCCGGGCGAGATGCGATACCGGCCGCACCTCGCCACGCATGGCTCGATCCAGAATCCTGGCGGCGCGCTTGGCGGTATCGACCTGATCGATGTGCGGATAGGTGCGGTAGGGGCAGATGATGTTGGCGTGCGCGGCCATGCGCTTGGTGACGTTGGCATGCAGGTCGAGGGTGATGGCGATCGGCACGTCCGGCCCGATGACGCTCCTGAGGCGTTCGAGCAGTTCACCCTCGGCGTCGTCATGGCTGGCGCTGGCCATGGCACCGTGCAGCGAGAACAAGACGCCGTCCAAAGGCCCGGCGTTGGCCGCGACTTCGATCACATGGCCAACGCAGGCCTCGAAGGCGTCGTCGGCGACGCGTCCCGACGGCGTCGCCCAGGCGACCAGCGTGCGCACCAGTTCCCAACCGAATTCCGAAGCAGCCGCCTCGACCCCGGCCGGTTCGATCACGCTGCCCTCGACCGCCGCCGGAATGGCGTCGCCATGCGCAAGCAAATAGCCCTGGAAATCGGCGAGTGTCGTCGGCAACCGGCTGAAAGTATTGGTTTCGTGGCCGAACAGGCCGGTCAACACGCGATGTGCCATGTCGGGTTTGCTCCGTTGTCGATGCTAGTCGTTGCGCCAAAGTGTGCCAGAAATCGAGCGCGCCGTTTCCATGGCGAGCGGCGCCAGTTTATCGAGGGCGGCCTCGAGACTCCACTGCGGCTGATAGACCGGTATATGCACGGCGGCGACGCCTCGGCGCGAGCTGTCGAGCACCGGTGCGGCGATGCTGATCTCGTTGAGCAACAACTGGGCGACGCTGACGGCGTAGCCCTGGTCGCGGACGGCGGCAATCCGTTTCATGGTGGTTGCGCGGTCGGTAATGGTCGACTGGGTGTATTTCACCCGGTTCGACGCTTCGACGATGGCCGCGGCCTCGTCGGCCGGCCGGAAGGCGAGGATTGCGAGCCCACCCGCGGTGCAGAACGCAGGCACGCGCCGGCCCGGAATGGTCGCCGCGTAGCTCGCCTTCTGGTGCGGGATGCGCACCGTATAGATGATGTCGGTGCCGGCCAGGACGCAGAGGTTGACGGTGGTGCCATGCACCTTGCCGGCTTCGATCAGGCGCGCGACGGAAACCTCGGCGAGGTGGTCGTGCTGCAGGTAGGTGAATGAGAAGTCGAGCAGCTTGATGGCCGGGCGGTAACGTCGGGTATGCGGGTCGCGTTCGAGATAACCGAGGCGATGCAGCGTGTTGGTGAAGCGCTGCGCGGCGCTTTTGTCCATGTTGGTGGCTTCGGCGATTTCGGTGATGCCGAGGCTGTCGCGCGGCCCGCGGAACGCATCGAGCACGCGCATGCCTTTCTCCAACGACGAGACGAACAGTGTGTCCTGCTTGTTCAACGACCCGCGGCCTTGACGATGAAATGGGTTTCCGGCACCCTGATCGAAATATGATATAAAGTATTATAATATAATACAATGCGAAATTGTCGTAGTACTGCTAACGTAGGGGAGTTAAAGTTTTCCAACATGTTCGCCGGCCACGCCGCCCGCTCGGCACAAGGGAGTTGGGACAGGCGTCGGGGTCGGACGCGGATAGTTTTAAGACGACAAATAGCGTTTATGAACAAACGTCAAAAACCAAACCAGTGGAGGAGACGAATTCCATGAAAGATAAGCTGATAATCGCCGCCGCCTTGGCTGCCACGGCGTTGACCAGCCAGGCCGCACTGGCCGGTAAGGCGAACGATACGCTGAACTGGTCGACCACGCGCGAAGTCGACGTCGCGCTGCCGTATTACAACAACGTGCGTGAAATGGTCATCCTGGCGCGCCATACCTGGGACAACCTGCTCTATCGCAACACCAAGACGTTCGAATACGAGCCCGCGCTGGCGACGTCCTATAAGTGGGTCGACAGCAAGACCCTCGAATTCAAGATCCGCTCCGGCGTCAAGTTCCACGACGGCTCCGACATGAGCGCCGACGACGTGGTCGCCACCTACAACCACGTTTCGCGCAAGGACAGCGGCGTGCTGACCCGCCAGAACGTGAGCTGGATCGACCGCGCCGAGAAGGTCGGCAACGACACCGTTCGCGTGCACCTGAACAAGACCTTCCCGGCGGCCCTCGAATACGTCGCCGGCCCGATGGCCATCTTCCCGAGCGGCATTTGGGCGACCGCCAAGAAGAATGCCAAGGGCAAGCTCGATTACGGCACCGTGGCGCCGATCGGCACCGGCCCATACATCACCACCAAGGTCGTCTCGGGCGAACGCATCGAGATGAAGAAGAACACGAAATACTGGAAAGGCTCGCCCAAGGGCCAGCCGTCCATCGGCAACATCGTGTTCCGCACCGTCGCCGACCCGGAAGCCCAGATCGCCGAACTGCTGTCCGGCAGCCTGGACTGGATTTGGGACGTACCGAAGGACAAGGCTGAGCAGCTCAAGCTGATCGGTATCGCTAAAGTGATCAGCGCGCCGACCATGCGCGTCAGCTATCTGGCCATGGACCGCGCCGGCCGTTCCGGCACCGGCAAGAACAACCCGTGGCTCAACGCCAAGGTTCGCGAAGCCGTGGCACATGCCATCGACCGCGAAGCGATCGTCAAGAACCTGGTCGGCGGCGCAGCCCAGGTCGTGCACTCGAACTGCTATCCGAGCCAGGTTGGCTGCGCCCAGGACGTGCCGAAATACAAGTACGATCCGGCGATGTCAAAGAAGCTGCTGGCTGATGCCGGCTATCCGAACGGCTTCTCGACCGACATCTACGCCTATCGCGAGCGTCCGGTGACGGAAGCGATCATGGGATACCTCGCCAAGGTCGGCATCAAGACCAACCTCAAGTACATGCAGTACAAGGCACTGCGCGGCATCGCCTGGGAGGGCAAGGCCCCCTTCCACAACATGACCTGGGGTTCGTACTCCATGAACGACGTCTCAGCGATCACGTCGCACTTCTTCAAGGGCGGCCGCGACGACTATTGCCGCGACAAGGAGGTCATCGACAACCTCGGGAAGGGTGACACGAACACCGACCCAGCCGTGCGCAAGGCTGTCTACAAGGCAGCGCTGACCAAGCTGGCCAAGGAACTGTGCTGGCTGCCGCTGTTCTCGTACTCCAAGTACTACGCCTACACCCACGACCTCAACTTCACCCCGACCGCCGACGAAATTCCGCGGTTCTTCACGGCGAAGTGGAACTAACTCACGTCTAGTGATCCGACTCCGGCCCGGGCCGACGCCCGGGCCGGGGACTTTGCCGGGGGAAGGCCATGCTCATTTACTCCCTTAAGCGTTTCGGCGTCGCGTTGCTTGTCGCGTTCGCCGTCTCGTTAGTGACGTTCACCCTGCTCAGGTTTTCCGGCGATCCGGCCGCCGCGCTCGCGGGCGAAAGCGCGACCCAGGAAGACATCGAATACGTCCGCAAGCACTACGGCTTCGACAAGCCGCTGCCGGTCCAATACTACAGTTGGCTGAGCAACGCCCTGCAGGGCAATTTCGGCCATTCCGTTTATCTCAAGGTGCCGGTCGCCGACGTCATCTTTGAGCGCGCGCCCACCACCATGATCCTCGGCGCCTGCGCGTTGACGTTCGCGTTGCTGCTAGCCATACCGCTCGGCGTGCTGGCGGCGATGTATTCGAACACCATGCTCGACCGTGCGGCGCTAACGCTCGCCGTCGTCGGCCAGGCACTGCCAAGTTTCTTCTTCGGCCTCATTCTGATCATCGTGTTCGGGGTCTGGCTCAGATGGCTACCCATTTCAGGGTCCGGATCCTGGCTCAATTTCATCATGCCGTCGATCGCGCTTGGCTACTACGCGACGCCGGCGATCATGCGCCTGACGCGCGCCGGCATGATGGACGTGATGTCGTCCGACTACGTTCGCACGGCGCGCGCCAAGGGCCTGCGCCCGCGCGTGGTGCTGTTCAAGCACGCGCTCCGCAACGCCATCATCCCGGTGGTGTCGCTCAGCGCCGTGCAGCTCGGCTTCATGCTCGGTGGCTCCATCGTCATCGAGACCATCTTTTCGCTCAACGGGCTGGGCAGCCTCGCCTGGCAGTCGATCCAGCGCTCCGACTTCGAGATGATGCAGGCGATCGTGCTCACGGTGGCGTCCTTCTACATCCTGCTCACCTTCTGCGCCGATCTCTTGAACGCCTTCCTCGATCCGCGCATCCGCGTGCACTAGGAGGCATGTAGGCATGAATCAATCGACCTCAGCCGCCACCGACAAGCTCCCGAGCGCCAAGCAGATTCTTGAGCCCTCGCCGATGCAGTTGCTGCGGCGGCGCACCTTCCGCCATGCCGGCATGACCATCGGTGGCGGCGTCCTGCTGGTCATCTTCCTGATGGCGATCTTCGCACCCTACCTGGCGCCGCACGACCCGCTCGCCTTCGACTTGGCGAAGAAGTACATCGACCCGGTCTGGCACGCCAACGGCACCTGGAACCATCCGCTCGGCACCGACAGCCAGGGCCGCGACTACTTGAGCCGCATCATCTATGGCGCACGCGTGTCGTTGCTCATCGGCTTCGCCGCCATGCTGATCTCCGGCGTCCTCGGCACCGCGCTCGGCGTTGCGGCAGGCTATTTCGGCGGCCGCGTCGACATGGT
>JAYNJY010000051.1:0-837 GCA_038110665.1 Rhodospirillaceae bacterium
CTACACCATGTGGCTCAAGCGCCGCACGCCGCAGAACATCGTCATCGGCGGCGCGTCGGGCGCGTTCCCGCCGATGATCGGCTGGGCCGCCGTCACCGGCGGCATCGACTGGGGCTCGGTCGCGCTGTTCGCCATCATCTTCCTGTGGACGCCGCCGCACTCCTGGGCGCTGGCGCTCTACCGGCGCGGCGACTATGCCGCCGCCGACGTGCCGATGATGCCTGTAGTGGTCGGCGAGCGGCGCACAAAGTTCCAGATGCTGGCCTACACGGCACTGCTGATCCCGGCGACCCTGGCGCCGGTGGCGCTCGGCTTCTCCGGCGCCTTCTACGGTCTCGTCGCGCTCGGCCTCGGCGTCGAGTTCTGGCGCCGGCTCTGGCGCGTGTGGAAGAGCGACGACGTGATGATGGCACGGCCGCTGTTCCTGTTCTCGATCCTTTATCTGTTCCTGATCTTCGCCGCCCTGCTGGTCGACCGGCTGGTATTCCTGCCGCTGGTCTGACGCTCGTTCCGAACGATGAGCACGTCCGCCCCCGCCGACCTCGCCGCCGGCGCGACGCGTGAACTCGCCGGCTTTTCCGCCGCGCTCACCTTCGACCGGTTGCCCGAAGCCGTGGTCCGGCACCTCAAGCTCTCCATCCTGGATGGGCTCGGCTGCATCGCGCATGGCGCGACGCTGCCGTGGACGGCGCGCTTGGCGCGCATGGTTGGCGCCGACGCGGGCCGGCCCGAGGCCACCGCCTTCGGGCTCGAGACCAAGGTGCCGGCCGCCGCCGCCGCACTGGTCAACGCCACCGCCGGACACGCCTTCGAACTCGACGACATCCACAAGGAATC